>QNYL01000171.1 GCA_003973375.1 Flavobacteriia bacterium | reverse complement strand
TTAAAGGCATTTCCTGAATCTGAACTAACCATTCGATATTTAAAATACATTACAAAGATTTTTGCTAATTCAAAGAATTTTGAAAAAGCTATTTTGTATAACAAGTTGGCATATGAGAATGCCATATATAATAAGGATACATCTAATATTTTAATTGTATTAAACAGATTGGGCAGTTTTTATTATGCCAGAAACCAACTGGATAGTGCCAAGATATATTTCAAAAAAGTTGTTTTATATAAAGAGACTCCAAAAACCATACAACGTATTGCTAACGCCTATAACAATCTTGGGGTAATCTATCAATATGATAATGATTTGTCCAAATCAAAATATTATGCTAAAAAAGCTATTGAGATTAAAAGACGTCAAAATGATCTTTTAGGTGTGGCCTATATTATGGTTAATATGGGAAATCTTGATCATTATGCAAATAAATATAAGGAAGCGATAAAGAATTATAATAATGCATTATTATTAATTGACAAAGATTCATCTAAAGAAGCAAAATACCTTAAAAAAGCCCTTTATGAGAATATGTCGGTTTCATACGATTCTCTTGGAGATTATAAGGATGCTTATCAATATCTTATAAAAGGGAGTAATTTAGGAGATGAATTAACAGATGATAAATTGGCAGAAAGTATGGCAGAGGTAGAGGCCAAATACAATATTTCTAAACACGAACATCAGGCTGAAATAGAAAGATACAATGCTCAAAAGGCAAAGTTATTATTTCTGGGTCTTGCTTTTCTAACGGTCATCTTCGTTATTTTGGCTTTGATCTTTTATAAGAACTATAAACTGCAACAGCAAAATAAATTTGAGCAGGTTCAAAATGAAAATCAGACTAAAATTATTAATGCTACCATCGATGCCAAGGAAAAGGAAAGAAGAAAGATTGCAGAGATCCTTCACGATAATGTTAGTGCTTTATTGTCTTCAGTTAACTTGCATATTCAGGCTTCAAAATCACATTTAAATTCGAATGTGCCGGTTGAGCTGACTAAGGCTCAGGATATTTTAGGGGAAGCCTCTACAAAGATCAGGGATTTATCTCACGAATTGATTTCATCGGTATTGTTAAAATTCGGACTTGCCTTTGCGGTTCATGATATTTGCCAGAAATACTCAAATTCGGAGATAGAGTTTATAAGTAGTGATAATGGAATCAAGCGTTATAATCAGAAATTTGAGATTAAGATCTACAACATCATTGAGGAATTACTCAATAACATTATCAAACATTCAAAAGCAAAATATGCCAGAATCAATCTGATCGAACGCTATGGAAATCAGCTGATCATTCAGATTATTGATGATGGTATAGGGTTTGATGTTGAAAAAGCCCGTAAAAAAAATGGTTTGGGGCTCAGCCATATCGAAGCACGTGTAAAGGTTATGCAAGGGGTTTTTAATATCAACTCCAAAAGAGGCGAAGGCACAAGTATTTTTATCTCTGTGCCGATATTTAAAGTAAAAGATAAAGAGGAAAACAAAGTTACTTCTTAGAAAACTCACTCTAAATCAGTATTTTACGATCTTTTAATTCAATAACTTCCAGGTCTTTTATCTTTCCGGTATCCAGCTTAAACCGCAATAAGGTACTTACTTTGTGAAATCCATATTTTCCTGCGGCTCCCGGATTCATATGTAATAAACCGTATTTTTTATCGTACTGAACTTTTAGAATATGTGAATGACCGGAAATAAATAATTTTGGCCGTGTTCTGATGATCTCCTGCCTTACTCTTTTTTTATATCGGCCGGGATAGCCCCCGATATGGGTTAAAAAAACCTTTACATTTTCAAGGGTGAAAATTTGATTCAGAGGGCATTCCTTTCTGATCTCTGCTCCGTCAATATTTCCGTAAACAGCTCTTAAAATACTCACTTTTTCAATCTCATCGATTACCTTGTAGCTGCCGATATCTCCTGCATGCCATACTTCATCGGCTTCACGGCAATAATCTAAAATATTATCATCAATATATCCGTGTGTATCCGACATTAAAAGGACCTTATGCATAAATTTCAGAATGAGTTTATTAATTTTATATTTGCAAAAAGACAAAAGTACATTATTTGAGATATTTTATCGAACTTTCCTACAACGGAAAAAATTATTTTGGCTGGCAAAGACAGCCCAATGCGATCTCGATCCAGGAAATGATAGAGAAGGCACTTCGGGTGTTGCTTAAAAAAGAGATCTCCGTTATGGGCTGTGGAAGAACAGATACAGGTGTTCATGCCGAACAGTTCTTTGCTCATTTTGATGCCGATACCGAATTTGATAAAAATGATCTGTTGTACAGGATCAATTCTTTTTTACCGGAAGATATTGTTGTTTATGGGTTTTACGAAGTAAGTAACGAGGCACATGCCCGGTTTGATGCTGTGATAAGAAGTTATGAATACCGTATTTTTTTAGGCAAAGATCCTTTTTTGCTGGATACGGTTCTTCAGCTCCATCATCAGAAATTAGATGTATCTTTGATGAATCAGGCTGCTGCCGAATTGTTAAATTATACCGATTTTAAGTGTTTTTCCAAATCGAAAACGGATGTAAGAACCTATAATTGTGATGTAAAGGAAGCCTATTGGGAAAGAAAAGGGCCTTTGCTGATCTTTCATATCTCTGCCGACAGGTTTTTAAGGAATATGGTCAGGGCCATTGTTGGCACCTTACTCAATGTAGGTATGGGAAAAACCGGCCCCGAAGAATTTAAAAAAATTATAGAGTCAAAAGAAAGAAGTAATGCAGGTGCTTCAGTAAAAGCAAAGGGGCTATTCCTCACAAAAGTGGTTTATCCTTTTGAGATCATTAAAGGAATTGATTGATGTCAGATAAAGAAAATAAAAAAATAACAGGAACGGTATTTGATATTCAGGTGTTTAAGCGCCTGATGGGTTTTGTTGTCAGCTATCGTTTTCAGTTTGTTATTTCTGCGATCTCGGCTATACTTCTGGCTATTTTTGCTGCCGTAAGACCGATGCTGCTTCAACAGATCATCGATAAATACATTACCGATAAAAAACCGGATGAACTGTTACTATTTATCATTCTGATGTTGGTTGTCCTCTTATTTGAGGTGCTGTTTCAGTTCCTGTTCATCTATTTTGCCAATTGGTTAGGACAAAATATCATCAAGGATATCCGTACAAAACTCTTTAATCATCTGTTGGGGTTTAAGATGGATTTCTTTAATAAACAGGCAGTTGGTAAGCTGGTAACCCGTGTGGTCTCTGATATTGAGACCATTTCCAGTATTTTCGGTCAGGGTTTGTTTACCATTATAAGTGATCTGCTCAAGATGCTGGTGATCGCCGTGGTAATGCTTTGGATGAACTGGCGACTGGCATTGATCGTTTTTGCTGTTTTGCCGCTGCTGATCTATGCTACGCGAGTGTTTCAAAAGGCCATGAAAGGTGCCTTTCAGGAAGTAAGGACAGAGGTGGCAAACCTGAACAGTTTTGTACAGGAACGAATAACAGGAATGAAGATCGTTCAGCTTTTTACACGTGAAAAGATAGAATACCAAAAATTTTTAGGGATCAATGAACGGCATAAAAAAGCCTGGATCAAAACGGTGTGGTATAATTCTATTTTCTTTCCTATCGCAGAATTTTTACCTTCGGTAGCCATCGGTTTGGTGGTTTGGTATGGCGGACTTCAGGCGGCGGTAAGTAATAGTGTTACACCGGGTGAGATTATAGGTTTTATCATGATGAACAATATGTTATTCAGGCCTTTAAGGCAGATCGCCGATAAATTTAATACTTTACAGATGGGGATGGTTGCCGCTGAAAGAGTATTTAAAATAATAGATACAGATGATACTGAAGTAGATACCGGAAAAATCATTCATAATGCTTTTAAAGGAAGTATCGAATTTAAGAATGTTCATTTTAGTTACCTGCAAAATGAGGAAGTGATCAAAGGCATCTCCTTTAAGGTAAATCCGGGGGAAAGAGTTGCAATAGTTGGAGCTACCGGGGCCGGAAAATCGACTATTATCAATCTGATTAATCGTTTTTACGATATTGATACCGGCGAGATCCTTATTGATGGTATTCCTGTAAAGAATTACACACTCCATGAACTGCGCAGGCATATTGCTGTAGTTCTGCAGAATGTTTTCCTGTTTTCTGATACAATTTTTAACAATATCACTTTAAAAGACCCAGCGATTACTTATGATAAAGTGGTAAAAGCAGCAAAAGAGATTGGTATACACGAATTTATTATGAGTTTACCCGGAGGATATGATTATGATGTGAGGGAAAGAGGAGTGATGCTTTCCGTTGGACAAAGGCAACTGATCGCATTTTTAAGGGCGGCCGTGATCAATCCGAATATCCTTATCCTCGATGAGGCAACTTCTTCTATCGATACCTATTCTGAGATCCTGATACAAAAAGCAACAGAAAAGATCACAAAGAACCGTACTTCAATTATTATTGCACACAGGCTGGTGACAATTAAAAAAGCCGATAAGATTATTGTTATGGATCAGGGAAAAATTGTGGAACAGGGAACCCACAGTGAATTACTGGCAAAAAAAGGCTATTACAGTAAACTTTATACCGTTCAGTTCTTAGAGAAAAAGGCAGGTTAATAATTCAGATCTTCTTTGATAATTTCTTTCAGATCTTCCATATCCTCAAAAAGGACAAATACACCGTTATTGATATAGGATATTTGTCCGGTCTCTTCGGAAACCACCAGTACCACTGCATCTGTCCGGGTAGAAATACCCAATGCAGCTCTGTGACGTAGTCCGAAATGTGCAGGAATATCAATGGTGTTTTCTATTGGAAGAATCACCCGGGTAGCCGTAATGATATTATTTTCTACAATCACGGCACCATCGTGCAGCGGACTGTTTTTATAAAAGATACTCTTTAAAATAGATTTATTAACAACAATATACTGTGAATCACCGGTCATTTTTACAAATTCCAGACTATTATCTCGGGCAAGAACTATGAGCACACCGGTTCTGATCTTTGACATTTCATCGCAAAAAGTAACCAGTTCCTCCACCTCATTGGGTGTTGCAATTTCAGTCTTTAAGAATTTAAGATGACGTAAAAAGCCTTTTTTAGATGCAAAATTGGTAGATCCCACCATCAGCAGGAATTTTCGTATCTCCTGTTGGAAAACAATAATCAGAGCAATAAAACCACCTCCGAGGAATTTCCCTAAGATATCGCTTAAAAGCTCCATTTTTAAAGCCAGGGTAAGCTTCCATATAAGATAAATAATTGCAATCCCGATAAAGATATTGTATGCAGCAGTACCTCTGATCAATCGATACATATAATACAACAGCACGGCAACCAAAACGATATCGAGAATATCTAAAAAGGAAATATGTAAGAAATCCAGTGAATCCAAATTGAGCTGGTTTAGTTTAGTAAAAGTTTAAATTATTCTACATTGTAAATATATTCAATATTTTTTATAGAATATCCATCATTGTAAAATTGTGACCTTATTGTTAAATATCTGTTGTAGGAAATATCATTCCGGAACCTAAGTAAAAGTGTTTTTTTATGCAAAGAATCATTAATAAACAGGTTTTGAATGGAGTCCTTCAGATTGTCCATCCTCACATTGTTCAATAGTATTTCATTCTTTCTAATATCAATGATCACAGGATCCTTTTTAATCGTGTCGAGCAAAGTTTTATTGTCTTTGGGTGTAAAAATGTACTGTGTATCGGTAAAATCGTATAAGGCAAAGGTATTAGAAATCGTATCGGCATAACTCAAATAAAATTGTTTATCAACGGTTTTATGTACCAAAGCATTGAGTGCATCGTGTTTTACCTTCATAATTCTGGGTAAGACCTCTTTTATAGGAAGTCGCTTGTCAATATTAAAGATCAGATTGGTATCAGCGATTTTGTTATTCTTATTAAATACCCCAACCGTATCTCCTTTTACCACATTAAAAAAGATCCATATTTTAGAGGTATTGTACACATCGGTAACTCCTTTTACTCCCAGTTTAGGAAGTTGGACTTCTTTTTTCTGACAGCTGTTCAGTAATAACAGCAAGATCAATAGTTTTAAGATTCTCATTTTATCTTTTGTAATATTTTAACACTTTCAACAGCTTGCTTAACATCGTGAACTCTTAAAATATGAGTTCCTTTTATTAAGGCAATTGTATTGACAATACTTGTGGCATTCAGCGCATCTTCCGGTGTGATATCCAGTAATTTATAAAGCATGGATTTTCTGGAAACTCCTGTTAAAATAGGGAGATCCAGTGTTTTAAACAGATCGAGATTTTTTAAAAGCTCATAATTCTGATCGAGTGTTTTTCCAAATCCGAAGCCTGCATCCAGAATAATGTCATTGACTCCAAGATCTCTCAGTTGAGCAAGCTTTTTAGAGAAATAGTAGATCAGGTCTTTGGTCACATCATTGTATTTTGTCATTTTTTGCATGGTCTGTGGTGTGCCGGGCATGTGCATAAGTATATAAGGAACCTGTAATTCTGCCACAGTATTAAACATTTCCTTATCGAGATTACCACCGGAAATATCATTGATCATACAGGCCCCTGCCTCGATACATTTTCGGGCCACTTCACTTCTGAAGGTATCTACCGAGATCAGAATCTCAGGAAATTCCTTTAAAATGAATTGGATCACAGGTAAAATACGTTGTAATTCTTCTTTTTCAGAGATATTCTTAGCCCCGGGCCTGGAAGAATAAGCGCCAATATCGATAAAATCAGCTCCCTCATTCAGCATTTTTTCAGTGTGCTGAATGGCTTCTTTTTCAGAATTGTATTTTCCTCCATCAAAAAAAGAATCCGGAGTCAGGTTGAGAATTCCCATTACTTTAGGAACTTCCAGATCTATCAGATGGCCTTTGCAGTTTATTGTTTTCATCTCTGAAATTTTATTTAGTCACCACTTTATTGATCACCCTACTCATTTTTGGAGCTTTATATTTTTGCATTTTATCAAGTAAGCCGGTTACGGAATCGCTTACCAAGAGCATATTCTTGTTACTTTCTTTTAAAAAACCTTCTTTTACCATCAGTTCCAGCTGATCGAGGATGGGGTTAAAATATCCGTTGGTATTGAGCAATCCCACAGGCTTGGTTTCAATGCCCAGTTGCCCGAGGGTAAGTGCCTCAAAGATCTCATCCAGCGTGCCAAAACCTCCCGGTAAGGCAATATACCCATCAGCCAGTTTGCTGATCTTTACTTTTCTTTTCGACATTTTTTTGGTCACAATCATTTCGGTAATATCTGTATGGGCAACTTCTTCATGCCTGAGGAGTCCCGGAATTACCCCGATCACTTTGCCATGATGTTTTAAAATGGTATCGGCCAGAATTCCCATCAGGCCTATTTTCCCACCGCCGTAGATCATCCCGATATTATTTTCAGCAAGATAATTTCCCAATTCACGGGCATGTTCGGCGTAGACCGGATTAAAACCTTTGCTCGATCCACAAAAAACAGCTATTTTTTTCAATAAATCAGATTTAAAGTTTTCTTAAAGAGATTGAATAATATCTGTAAAAATAAACAAAGCAAAGATATTTATTGGTAAGTTTTTTATAAATTCGTTTCCACATTAATTTTTGGTGAAAATTTACATAAATATATATTTTTTATGCAGAAAACTTCAAAGCAGTACGATGATGTAATTAAAATGTGCCGGACACTTTTTGTTAACAAGATGAAAGATTATGGCAGTGCCTGGCGGATCTTAAGGCTTCCTTCGTTAACCGATCAGATATTTATAAAAGCACAGCGTATCAGGCAGTTACAGGAAAATGATGTAAGAAAGGTTGATGAAGATGAGATTTCTGAATTTATTGGAATTATCAATTATTCGGTGATGGCACTGATACAACTGGAAAAAGGTGTTGCAGAACAGCCCGATATCGATGTTGAAGAAGCGATCAGACTTTACGACAAACACGTGATGATCAGTAAAAAACTGATGGAAAACAAAAATCACGATTACGGCGAAGCCTGGCGTGAAATGCGTGTCAGCTCTCTAACCGATCTTATTTTACAGAAGCTGCTTCGCGTAAAGCAGATAGAAGATAACAAAGGGAAAACACTAGTGTCTGAAGGAATTGATGCCAATTATCAGGATATGGTCAATTATGCGGTCTTTGCACTGATCCATATCAATGAAGCGAAAGAATCATAATCAGGAAAGATGAATAACTTTATTACTCAAACGGTCAGAATTATTGTAGCGGTAACTTTTATCTTCTCAGGATTTGTAAAGTTGATCGACCCTTTGGGTTCTGCCTATAAATTTGAGGAATATTTTGGTGCCGATGTATTGAATCTGGAATTTTTGATTCCGTATTCTTTACTTTTTTCGATTGTATTGATCCTGATTGAAATTTCACTTGGAACCTTATTATTACTGGGATGCAGGGCGATCTATACGCTCTGGGGTTTGTTCTTTCTTACCCTGATCTTTCTGTTCCTTACCTGGTATTCTGCAGAATACAATAAGGTTACAGATTGTGGCTGTTTTGGAGATGCAATCACCTTAACTCCTTGGGAAACATTTTATAAAAATGTGGTGCTGATCGTACTCATTATCTATCTTTTATTTAAACGATGGGATATTCAACCCATTTTTACTCAGATCTTTGCAGAAAAGATCTTCCTTTCTCTGTTTATTGTTTATTTGCTTACACTGGGTTATGTGCGCAGGCATTTACCTATTATCGATTTCAGGCCTTATGCCATTGGTAAAAATATTATTAAAGGTATGGAAACGCCTCCTGATGCCCCAAAAGCAGTTTATGAAGATACATGGATCTATAAAGTGGACGGGAAGGAAAAAGAATTTACTACCGAAGAAAAACCCTGGAATATTGATGGAGCAACTTATGTTGACCGGATTACAAAAACCATTGAAGAAGGTTATACACCTCCTATCCATGATTTTACCATGGAGAGAAACGGAGAAGATCTGACGGACAAGCTTTTGCAGGAGGAAAAACTGATACTGGTTGTGATGTACGATCTGAATAAAA
>QNYL01000030.1 GCA_003973375.1 Flavobacteriia bacterium | reverse complement strand
CTTCTATACTCTTTGCTCAGGATGAAGTGAAGAAGGATTCTATTATTGATTATAAATATCTTGAAGACCAGATCTATATCAACGCTTCTTATCAGAAGCTTATGAAACTACCTGATAATTTTTCCAAGACGGGATTCTCTTATAACCTGAGTTTTGGTTTTATTAAAGATCTACCTGTTAACAAAGCCCGAAATATAGGTTTTGGAGTGGGGCTGGGATATTCAATAAATGCTCATTATTTTAATATAAAAGAATCGACAGATCTGCCTGAGGACGATCCCGGTGCTAAAGAATTAAAAAGTAATAAGATTGCTTTATATATGGTAGAGTTGCCTATACAATTAAGATTTCGTAATTCTACACCCATTAAATACAAGTTTTTTCGTTTTTATCCCGGTTTAATGTTTTCTTATGCTTTTGCTCAGAATCATAATTTACGCCAAAACGAAGATTTTGATGTGAATGATGTGATCAATATCAATAAATTCCAATACGGCGTCAATCTGGCAGTGGGATATAACAATTGGAATTTTTATCTCTACTACGGTTTAACGGATCTATTTAACGAAACGCAAAAGAATCCTTATCAAATTGAGGCGAGAGAATTAAAGATGGGTATCGCTTTATTCTTTTTATAAAAAATTATAACTCAGAAATTGAGAAAGAATTCCTAAAATTAAACCGATATAAACTTCAGATGGTTTGTGGGCCTTTAAAAAAAGTCGGGAAGTTGCCAGGAACCCAAAAAGTATAAAGAGTACCGAAATCAGTAGTGTATAGTTGATCTTATATTCTATACTTAAAACCATTACAAAACCTATCAGGCTGCCAATTCCTAAAGTATGTAAACTCGTTTTAATATCTTTAAAGAAAAGTAAAAAAGTTATCAGTAAAGCAATACTTCCTCCAAAAAATGAATAGGCTAAAGGGGCTGCAATCCCTGTGTTTAACAGGAGTCTTCCCATCATCATCGACAGGATCAGCAGGAAAATAATAGGAGATTTTCTTTCTTCTATTGTTTTCAATTGATAAGAACTGATCAGATCAAATCTTTTTAAAAATAATAACATCAGCAGAGGTAAAAAATAAGTACTTACAAATACCACTAAAAGGATAATAGTTTTTTGAGAACCTGTAAAGTACTGCGGAGTAAGTATAAAATAAAATAAAGTGCCAATCGTTGGAAAAATGATCGGATGTAGGGTATATGATACTAATTTATTGAAAAAAGTCATTTTAAAATAATTGTTTCCTTAGGCGTGCTACCGGAATCTCCAGTTGTTCACGGTATTTGGCAACAGTTCTTCTTGCGATCAGATATCCTTTTTCCTTTAAAATAGCAGAAAGTTTTTCATCAGTAAGCGGATTCCTTTTATCCTCATTTTCAATAATAGTCTTCAGGATTTTCTTGATCTCACGGGTAGAAATATCTTCTCCTTTGTCATTTTTCATTGATTCAGAGAAAAATTCCTTTAAGAGTTTTGTGCCATAGGGAGTATCCACATATTTGCTGTTTGCCACACGGGAAACCGTTGAAATATCCATATTGATCTTATCGGCGATATCTTTCAAAACCATAGGCCTGAGTTTACGCTCATCCCCTGTAAGAAAGTATTCTTTCTGGTAGTTCATAATTGCCCCCATGGTGAGTAAAAGTGTTTGCTGACGCTGTTTAATAGCGTCTATAAACCATTTTGCAGCATCAAGTTTCTGCTTGATAAACATGATGGCATCTTTTTGTCCTTTGGATTTATCTTTTGAATCGGCATATCCTTTGAGCATATCGTTATAATCTCTGGAGATGTGCAATTCCGGAGCATTTCGTGCATTTAAGGAAAGGTCGAGAATTCCTTCATTGATCCTGATGGTAAAATCGGGAACAATATGTTCTATATTGGTAAGATTATTGTTGTAGGAGCTTCCGGGTTTTGGATTCAGTTTTTCAATTTCTTTGATAGCCCCCTTTAGTTCCTCCTTGGTAATATCATATTTCCGGATTAATTTCTCATAATGTTTTTTTACAAATGCATCAAAAGAATCTTTAAGAATCTCCATGGCAAGTTTCCTTTGCGGAGTTTCCTTAGCTTGTTTTAATTGTATGAGCAAACACTCTTTCAAATCTCTGGCTCCAACACCGGGCGGGTCAAGTTGCTGAACGACCTTCAGGATCTTTTCTACTTCCTCAACATTGGTATAGATATTTTCTGTAAAGGCAAGGTCATCAACAATATCCTCTATAGAGCGCCGTATATAACCGTTTCCATCAATATTACCAACCAGGAATTCAGCAATCTGAATCTCATGGTCAGAAAGATCGAATGTTCTTAACTGATTGAGTAAAAACTGGTTAAATGATATTCCTGCAGAATAAGGCACTTTATTATCATCGTCGTCACTGCTGTAATTATTCGAATTCAGTTTATAGCTTGGAGTTTCATCATCACTCAGATATTCATCTATATTGATGTCGGTTTCAATCTCTTTATTTCCGGGATCATCATATTCATTATTCTCAAACTCATTTTCAAACTCATCTTTAAGTTTTCCGCTTTCCAAAGCGGGATTCTCTTCTATTTCCTGGGCGATCTTTTGTTCAAATGCCTGTGTTGGCAACTGAATCATCTTCATCAACTGTATTTGCTGAGGAGATAATTTTTGTTGTAACTTCTGATTTAAACTCTGTTTTAGCATATTGAACCTTGATTATTAAAGTAAAAATACGAAAAATTAAGGTTTTATTTAAAATTCGGCATTTTGTGGTGTTCTCGGGAAAGGAATCACATCTCTAATGTTGCCCATACCTGTGGTAAACTGTACCAAACGTTCAAAACCTAATCCGAAGCCTGAGTGTACAGCAGTACCAAATCTTCTTGTATCCAAATACCACCACAATTCTTTTTCATCAATTCCCAGTACATCGATCTTCTTTTTTAACACTTCATAACGCTCTTCACGCTGACTTCCACCAACGATCTCTCCGATTCCGGGAAACAATACATCCATTGCTCTTACGGTTTTACCATCATCGTTCAAACGCATATAAAAAGCTTTGATATTGGCAGGGTAATCAAAAAGAATTACCGGTGATTTAAAATGTTTTTCAACCAGGAATCTTTCATGTTCACTTTGCAGATCTACACCCCATTCGTTTATTGGGAACTGGAATTTTTTCTTTTTATTGGGTTTACTGTTCTTAAGGATATCAATTGCTTCCGTGTAACTTACTCTTCTAAAGTTATTATCGATGATAAATTGTAATTTCTCTATCAGAGCCATATCACTTCTCTGATTCATTGGCTTGCTTTTTTCTTCCTGTTGCAGTCGCTGGTCTAAAAATTCCAGATCGTCTTTACAATTCTCCAGTACATATCCGATTACGTATTTGATAAAATCCTCGGCAAGATCCATATTTGCATCGAGATCATTAAAGGCTACTTCAGGTTCGATCATCCAGAATTCTGCCAGATGACGTGAAGTATTTGAATTTTCAGCCCTGAAAGTAGGTCCGAAAGTATAAACTTTTCCCAGTGCCATGGCATAGGTTTCCGCTTCTAATTGTCCGGATACAGTGAGGTTGGTTTCTTTACCAAAAAAATCTTTACTGTAATCGATCTTCCCTTCTTCTGTTTTGGGTGTGTTTTCAATATCCAGCGTGGTTACCCTAAACATTTCCCCTGCACCTTCAGCATCACTTCCGGTAATGATAGGTGTATTTACATAATAGAAACCATTTTGTGTGAAATACTGATGAATAGCAAATGACAATGCTGATCTTACACGCATTACAGCCCCGAATGTATTGGTTCTGATCCTTAGATGTGCGTTTTCACGAAGAAATTCAAAGCTGTGTTTTTTAGGCTGAATAGGATATTTTTCCGGATCTGATTCTCCAAGGATCTCTACCTTCTCTACCTGTATTTCAACATTCTGCCCTTTACCGAGGCTCTCAACAAGATTTCCTGTAACAGCAATAGCAGCTCCGGTATTGATCTTTTTAAGGATGGATTCATCGGTATTTTCAAAATCGATTACACATTGTATATTTTTAATGGTAGAACCATCATTCAAAGCGATAAAACGCTTGCTCCTGAAAGTTCTTACCCAGCCCCTCAGCGTTATATCTTCAATTTTATTTTCAGACTGTAATAATTCAATGACACTGTATCTTTTCATGATTTCAGATAATTATTTAGAATCGTTTATTTAAACAGAAAAACCTTTTAAAAAAGCTTAATTTTTCAACTTTTTTAAAAGCTTTCGCAAAGATAAGGTTTGTTCTTAATTTAAGAATACAATTAAAAAAAATTGTAGTAATTAAATTAAATTCATAAGGTATTTACCATAACCGCTTTTTAGTAAAGGTTCAGCAACTTTTTTTAATTGTTCTGCATCGATAAAGTTCTTTCGGTAAGCAACTTCTTCAATACAACCTATTTTGAGTCCCTGACGTTCTTCAATAATCTGGACAAATTGTTGGGCCTGAATCAGCGAACTGAAAGTACCTGTATCGAGCCAGGCTGTTCCACGACCGAAAACACCTACTTTTAATTTTCCCTGTTCGAGGTAATATTTATTGATATCGGTTATTTCGTATTCCCCTCTTGCTGATGGTTTTAGATTCTTTGCTATTTCAACAACATTATTGTCGTAAAAATATAATCCCGGTACGGCATAATTAGATTTTGGATCTTTGGGTTTCTCTTCAATAGAGATTACTTTTTTATCTTTATTAAATTCAACAACACCATAGCGTTCCGGATCGCTTACATGATAAGCAAATACAACACCTCCATTTGGGTTTACAGCCTCTTTTAATCTTTTTTCCAGCTCGGCTCCGTAAAAAATATTATCGCCTAAGATAAGAGCCACATCATCATTACCAATAAATTCCTCACCAATTACAAATGCCTGTGCGAGTCCGTTGGGAATTTCCTGAACTGCATAATGAAATTCACAGCCCAAATTTTTTCCATCTCCCAGAAGGCGTTCGAACATTGGCAAATCAGTTGGTGTTGAAATAATTAAGATCTCATTGATACCTGCCAGCATCAATACCGATAACGGATAGTAGATCATAGGCTTATCATAAATTGGCATAAGTTGTTTGCTAATGGCTAAGGTTATTGGATGAAGCCTGGTGCCGCTTCCGCCGGCAAGAATAATTCCTTTCATAGTATTATTTTATATTTTCTCCATCTTCCTCTTCTTTTGGAAGGATGGCTATTGTTGGTTTTTTAATGGTTCTTTTGTTGGCAATCAGATTTTCAAGTGATAATAACAAGGAGGGAAGTAACAGTAAATTAGAGATCATGGCAAATAAAAGTGTAACCGATACAAGTCCGCCAAGTGCTTTTGTTCCTCCAAAACTGGAAACCGTAAATACCAGAAATCCAAAGAATAGTACCACAGAAGTGTAGAACATACTGATACCTGTTTCGTGCAAAGCAGCATAGACGGATTTACGTACATTCCAGTTATGTGTAACCAGTTCCTGCCTGTATTTGGCGAGGAAATGTATGGTATCATCAACCGAGATACCAAAAGCGATACTAAATACCAAAATGGTTGAAGGTTTTATCGGTACTCCAAGATATCCCATCAGGCCTGCGGTAAAAAGCAAAGGTAAAATATTAGGAATCAATGAGATGATGATCATCCTGAAGGATCTGAACATCCATGCCATAAACAGGGAGATCAGAACGATGGCCAAAGAGAGTGAGATCACCAGATTTTTTACCAGATAATTGGTTCCTTTGATAAAAACCAGGGCTTTCCCGGTAATGGTAATATTGTATTTGTCTGCCGGAAATACTTTTCTGATTTTGCCCTCAAGTCGTTGCTCAATCTGCTCCATCTTATCCGTACCAATATCTTTCATAAAAGTGGTCATACGGGCATATTGCCCTGTGGAATCAACAAAATTCTTAAGCAGATTACTGTTTGCATCAGAATTCTTCATATAGGACAAGATAAAATTCTTTTCCTGTTGTGTGGGGAGCTGGTAATATTTCGGATTATCGTTATAAAAGGCCTGTTTTGAATATTTGATCAGGTTTAGTACTGATAAAGGTCTGGATAATTCAGGAATCTCATCGATCTCTTCTTCCACCTTATCCATTCTTTTGAGGGTACTCATATTCAGTACTCCTTTTTTTCGTTTTGTATCGATAAGGATCTCAAGAGGCATGATTCCTCCAAATTCATTTTCAAAGAACAAAATATCTTTATAAAATGGTTTTCCTTTGGGCATATCCTCAATAAGGCTGCCGGATACGCGAATAAGTGAAACACCTATAGTACTTGCAATAATTATTATTACTGTAACTGCATAGATGGCAATACGGTGATGTCTTACCATTTTTTCCATCCAGTTAACAATATATTCCATACCTTTTCTTTCCAAATGCTTGAGATGTTTCTCTTTTGGCTTGTGCATAAAACTATAGATGATAGGTATGATCAGTATTGAAAGAAAGAAGATCGCCATAATATTGATCGAGGCGATGATACCGAATTCCTTGAGCAGCTGGCTGTTGGTAAAGATAAAAGTAGCAAATCCGGATGCTGTTGTGATATTGGTCATCAGGGTTGCATTACCAATTTTTGAAATAACCCTTTGCAGGGATTTGGCCTGATTGCCGTGTTTTTTTACCTCCTGTTGATATTTGTTGATGAGAAATACCGCATTCGGTACACCGATAACGATGATCAGCGGAGGAATAAGCGCCATAAGAATGGAGATCTCATAGCGGAATAATCCAATAAAACCAAGTGCCCAGATCACGCCAATACTTACCACAAGCATGGTGATAAATGTAGCCCGGTACGATTTAAAGAAAATGAAGAAGATAAGTGAGGTAACCAACAGGGCAAGACCTACAAAAATGCCAATCTCATTGATGATATTTTCCGCATTCATGGTACGGATAAAGGGCATACCCGAAACACGAACATCCAAACCTGTATCTTTCTCAAATTTTTTTATTGTAGGATTCAGGATCTTCAGAACAAAATCTTCCCGTTCCTTGGTATTGACGATCTTTTTATCGAGATAGATAGCCGACTGGATGGTGCCGGTTTTTTTATTGTACAGATAGTTGTCGAAAAAAGGAAGATTTTCGAAAAGTTCTTTACGGATCGCCTCAACCTCCTTATCAGTTTTAGGAGGCTCTGTATAAAGGGGTTTTATGATAAACCGCTGATTTACTTTATCCTTTTCAAGTTTTTTTATATCTCCAACCGATACGGAGAAACCAACTTCCGGGTATTTGTTTAGATCCTGTGTGAGCGCAACCCATTTATTAAAATTTTCGGCTTTGTATACAGCAGAATCAGGAACTGCCAGAATGATCATATTTCCTTCTTCACCAAAAACACGTAAAAACTCATCGTATTTAAGATTCTCTATATGATCGTTGGGTAATAGATTAGCCTCTGTATGTGAAAACTGGATATACTTTATTTGTGTTAGCATAAAGGCTGTTATAGCAGCCAAAACCAACAGAATAAATATTCGTTGTTTTAAAATAAACCGTGATACCTTTGCCCAAAATGTCATTGGAATAAAGTGATTTTAGTATCTTGTCTTAATTTTAAAACAAGAATAATAATTAATGTTTAAAAAATATATCTGGAGTTATACCTTCATGATCTCTTCTTCCTTGATGGCAAGATGCTCATCAATTATTTTGATATATTTATTTGTAAGATCCTGAATATCCTGTTCTGTATTTTTAAGCAGATCTTCAGAAATATCTAATTTTTTTAGTTCTTTATTTGCTTCTTTCCGGTCATTTCTTATACCGACTTTGGTATTTTCTGCCTGATTTTTTGCCACTTTAACCAGTTCTCTTCTTCGCTCTTCAGTCAAAATCGGAACATTGATAATGACGCTTTCTCCATTGTTCATAGGGTTAAAACCTAAATTAGCACTTAAAATTCCTTTTTCGATCTCAGGAATAAGTGATTTTTCCCAAGGCTGAACTGTAAGTGTATGAGCATCAAGTGTGTTAACATTAGCCACCTGACTTAGCGGAGTTTTTGTTCCGTAATAATCAACCACTACACTTTTAAGCATTACAGGTGAGGCTTTGCCTGCGCGGATGTTGGTAAACTCATGTTCAAGATGCTTTATGGCTTTTTCCATTAGCTCTTTTGTGCTGTCGATAATAAATTGAATTTCTTCGTTCATATCTCTAAGGTTTTAATATACAATAGGATCAAATATCTACTAAAGTGCCTATATTTTCTCCGGATATAATTTTATTCAGATTATCTTCTTTGTTCATATCAAAGATGATGATAGGTAATTGATTTTCTTCACTCAGTGTAAAGGCTGTCATATCCATGATCTTCAGGCCTTTTTTCATCACATCTTTAAAGGAAATTTCATCAAATTTAATCGCATTTTTATCCTTTTCAGGATCTGCAGTATAAACACCGTCAACACGGGTTCCTTTAAGAATAACATCTGCATTAATTTCAACGGCTCTTAATACCGCGGCAGTATCTGTGGTAAAATAAGGATTCCCGGTACCGGCACCAAAAATTACCACTCTTCCTTTTTCAAGATGTCTAACAGCTCGTCTTTTAATAAAAGGTTCGGCAATCTCTTCCATTTTAATAGCTGTAAGTAAGCGGGTTTGCATTCCGGAGTCTTCTAAAGCACCCTGTAATGCCAGTCCGTTAATCACTGTTGCCAGCATGCCCATATGATCTCCCTGCACTCTGTCCATTCCATTACTGGCTCCGGCAAGACCTCTGAAAATATTACCACCGCCAATTACAATGGCAACTTCCACACCTTTATCTACAATTTTTTTAATCTCAATGGCATAATCGTCAAGTCTTTTCGGATCGATACCATATTGTCGGTCACCCATCAGGGCTTCACCACTCAGTTTAAGGAGAACTCTTTTAAATTTCATATTTTTCTTTTAAGCTGTACAAATATACTAAAATATGTTTTTAGTATAGGAAAATGAAAACGGAATGGAAATAAAAAATCCCCGATAGATTTTATCGGGGATCTTAAGACTATTTTAGTTAAAAAAATTAACCTAAA
>QNYL01000207.1 GCA_003973375.1 Flavobacteriia bacterium | reverse complement strand
TGTCAATTGTATTTTAATTTGCTAAAATCGCAAATACAATTAAAGATCTCACATAACAACCTCTCTAATCTCGATACTTTATTTCAAATTACAAAAGGAAGATTTAAAATGGGAAAGATCGCAGAGAATGACCTGCTGCAGATGGAGCTCAGACTTTTAAACTCCAAAAATAT
Organism: Flavobacteriia bacterium; assembly: GCA_003973375.1. Lineage (GTDB taxonomy): Bacteria > Bacteroidota > Bacteroidia > Flavobacteriales > Flavobacteriaceae > Namhaeicola. The sequence goes on along the minus strand of QNYL01000207.1, from coordinate 8,914 downwards.
TGTAACAACAAATATGATCGCATTAAAAAAGGCCTCTCAGGATCTGGCCCGTTATCTGGAACTCCCATCTGAAAATATAGAGTTGCAGATTCCTGATAAACTTGGAGAGTTTGTTGTAGATACAAGAAAAGCCTTAGAGGAAGCAAGATCAAACAGGAAGTTTGTTATTGAATACAGACGAAGACGTCTCGAATCTGAAAGGGAAGTAGCACGTGTAAAAGGAGAAAATGGTTTAAAGATCAATGTAAATGCAAACTTTGGTTTATCACAACATGGCTCTGAACTGAATGAGTTATTTAACAATTATGATCAACAGCAAAATGTAACGGTTACCTTAGGAATTCCAATCTACGATTGGGGAGTATCTAAGTCGAAAAGAAAAATGGCCAAGGCCAATTTAGAGTTGCTGCAGACCAATTTAGATCAGGAAAATCAGGCATTTGAACAGGAAATATTTTTACACACATTAAACTGGGCAAATCAGAGAAATTTTCTGGAAACAACAGAAAAGGCACTTGAAGTTGCAAATAAAAGATATGATATTACGAAAAAAAGATATATCCTCGGAAAGGTTACAATTACTGATCTAAATCTGGCACAGGAAGAAAAGGACAGGGCTACAGTTAAATACCTGAATTCTCTTGAAAAATTCTGGGTAGATTACTATACTTTACGTAGACTCACTCTGTACGATTTTGCTGCCGATAAAAAGATTGAAGCTGTTGATATTTTTAACCAATAGTTCACCAGTTAATTTCTGTTTTTCCTACACTTTTTAAATAAGTGTTTGTTTTGCTAAAATGTTTATTACCAAACCAATAACCTCTGTTTGCGCTTAATGGTGAAGGATGTCCGGATGTAAAGATCTTGTGTTTTGAGCTGTCTATTTTCGCTCCTTTTTTCTTGGCATATCCACCCCAAAGGAGGAAAACCAGATTTTCTTTTTGTTCAGATAAATATTGAATCGCAGCATCCGTAAATTTTTCCCAGCCTTTATTTTGATGTGAACCGGCCTGATGCGCTCTTACAGTAAGTGTTGCATTGAGCAAAAGCACACCCTGATCTGCCCAGTGTTCCAGATTTCCGGATCTTGGATAAGGTTTTCCGAGATCGGTTTCTATTTCTTTAAAGATATTGATCAGCGAAGGCGGATGCGGAATTCCGTCATGTACTGAAAAACAGAGTCCGTTGGCCTGATTTTCTCCGTGATAAGGGTCCTGCCCGATGATCACCACTTTCACATCATCAAAATTACAATGGTTAAAAGCAGCGAAGATCTCTTTTCCTTTGGGAAAACATTGATATTTTTGGTACTCTTCTTTTACAAATCTTGTCAGATTCTCAAAATAATCTTTCTCAAATTCTGGTTTTAAAACTCTTTTCCAGTCCTCGGCTATTTTTACATTCATAGGTTGCAAATTAATCATTTCAACAAAAATAACATTCCTTATTTTTTTGATTATTTTTGTGGCCTAACAAAACTACAACATTGGTCAGTAAAATCACACAAAAAACTTTAAACGATCTTGAATTCAACCGGGTTTTAGAGTTGATCTCTGAGTATTGTGTTACAGAACCGGGTAAAAAGGAAGTTCTTCAGCTCAGGCCTATGCCTGATCCGGAAGGTGTTTTAAACGAACTGGACCAGGCAGATGAATATTTATCATCTTATAGTTTTGATAACCGGATCCCAAAACATTATTTTGAAGATATAACCAAAGAATTACACTTGCTTCAGATAGAAGACAGTTTCCTGGAAGGAGCTTCTTTCTTAAAAATATCTTCTATTTCAGGAACGGTAAATGAACTGATCCGGTTCTTGAAAAAGAATAAAGAGATCTACCCCATACTTTATCATCAGATCTCAAAAATTCAATACACTACAGATCTCATCCAGAAAATTGATAAGATCATTTCCAATTTTGGGGATGTAAAAGACAAAGCTTCGGAAGAACTTTATCAGATCCGTAAAGAGATCAACAGGATCAGAGGGCAGATCGGGGCAAGTTTTACAAGAGCTTTAAATCAGTATTCAAATTCAGGTTATCTCGATGATATTAAAGAGTCGGTTGTGGATAACCAAAGGGTTTTGGCTGTGCAGGCGATGCATCGTAAAAAAGTAAAAGGCACAATTCTGGGCAGTTCAAAAACAGGAAGTATTGTTTTTATCGCTCCGCAATCTACTTTGCAATATACCCGTGAAATCCAGAATCTGATGTATGAAGAGCAGGAAGAAATTGTCAGGATCCTGAAAAAGCTCACTGAAGAAATTCGTCCTTTTAGCGATCTGCTTTTGATCTACCAGTCTTATCTTACACATCTCGATACCGTTGCAGCACGGGCCAAATATGCGTTACGTTCTCATGCCTGTAAACCCAAGATCAGTAAAGAAAAACAGATTGATCTGATCGATGCCTATCATCCCATTCTTTGGGAGGAAAATAATAAAAACAAACTTAGAACGGTTCCCCAATCCATTACCCTGAACAAAGAGCAGCGGATCATTGTGATCTCCGGACCCAATGCAGGAGGAAAGAGCATTACCTTAAAAACCATCGGATTACTTCAGGTAATGTTTCAAAGCGGTATCCTGATTCCGGTAAACGAAAAGAGTAAAATCTCCTTTTTTGAAAATGTGCTTACGGATATTGGTGATAATCAGTCAATTGAAAATCATTTAAGTACGTATAGTTACCGGTTGAAGAATATGCGGAACTTTCTAAGAAAATGTAATCAAAATACACTGTTTCTGATTGATGAATTTGGTACGGGAAGTGATCCTGAACTTGGTGGGGCTTTGGCAGAGATCTTCCTCGAAGAGTTTTATGAAAAAGGAGCCTACGGAATTATCACCACGCATTACGCCAATTTAAAAGTGCTGGCCAGTGAACTGGAACAAATGATCAATGCCAATATGCAGTTCGATCAACGTAGTCTGGAGCCGCTTTTTAAGCTGAATACCGGTCAGGCCGGAAGTTCTTTTACCTTTGAGGTTGCACAGAAGAACGGAATTCCGTTCAGTCTGATCAACAGGGCCAAAAAGAAGGTGGAAAAGGAAAAGATCAGGCTGGACAAAACCATTGCGAAACTACAAAAAGAACGACTTCAGCTACAGCGTAAGGCAGAAAAACTGGAACAGGAAAAATCAAAAGCAGAAGAGAGTAGTAGCGATCTGCTTGCCAAACAGAAAAAGATTCAGGAAAAGATCAATAGTTTCCAGGAGCTCTATGACAACAACCAGAAAATGCTCTCCTACGGAAGAAAGATCAATGAATTTACCAACCGTTATTTTCAAAGAAAGAATAAAAAAGAACTGATCTCTGATTTCCTGAAATGGGTTACTGTTGAGCAGACGAAATACGAGAAGTTAAAAAAGGATAAGGAATCGACAAAACTTAAGATTTTCACTCCCAAAGAAGAAAAAGTTCCTGTTTCCAACCGGGAAAGAAAGAAGATCAACCGGGAAAAAAGAATTCTCAGAAAGCAAAGAGAAGAGGAGCGAAAACAAAAGGAAGCTGAATTAAAAAGCGCTGAAGCAGAAGTGCTGAAAGAGGTTGAAAAGGTGCGTATTCAGAAGAAAAAGCAGCAAAAGAGAGCAGAATTTCTAAAAACCGATTACCAGTTTAAGATTGATGACCGTGTAAGACTGATTGACGGGAATGCCAAGGGAACCATAGAAAAGATCGAAAAGAACATCGCTACGATCAATTACGGAATTTTTACGGCAAAGGCCGATCTAAAGCAACTGGAGCTGGTGCAATCGGCTTCCGGGAAAAAGAGATGATCCGATTCTTTACGATCAATCTTTAGTATACTGTGCCATTTCCCTGTCGTAAAATGTACTGGCCTCATCTATTAAAGCAGCGATCTCATTTGCAAGTTCCGACTCATCTCCTTCAAGATCGTCAAACCATTCCATATGATCATTTTTAAGATTGAGAACAAATCTTGGATATTCTGTGTGCAGAATATAGATGTCATCCGGAAAATCTGAGTTATCGGCCAAAAGATATTTTGGCAAAGTCATTTTTATTTTTGATAAAGTCATTTCTAAATTTTTTTAAGGTTACCAAATCTATAAAAATTCAACAAACTTTCTAAACTATTTTCAACAAAAAAAAGTTAAAATTATAAGAGTCCTTTCGATTTAATCTCCAGGTATTTATTGATGGTATCAATGGTGAGATTTTTAGGCGTTGTAAGAAGGGTTTGAATACCAAAAGTATTCAGTTCTGATACGATAAGTCTTTTGTCGTAAACAAATTTTTCAGCGATCACTTTATCAAAGATCTCCTGAGTGGTACGTGCTGTTTGCTTGGTAAGTTGCTCCAGTTCGGTATTTTGAAAAAAGATCACAACCAGCAAATGGCTTTTGTTTATGGCCCTTAGATAATTCATCTGACGGTGTAATGAATCCATTCCTTCAAAATTGGTATATAAAAACAGTAAACTCCGTTGTGTTACATGTCTTTTGATCGCACCGTATAAATTACCGAAATCAGATTCGAAAAAGTCTGTAGAAACATTGTACAGCGATTCCAGGATCAGGTTCATTTGTGAATTTCTTCTTTCTGCCACCACAAAATTATCTGTTCTTTTAGAAAAGGAGAAAACACCGGCCTTGTCCTGTTTTCCAAGCACCACATTGCTGATTATCAAAGAGGCATTGATGGCATGATCAAGCAGGGTCAGTTGATCAAAAGGCATTTTCATCACCCGGCCTTTATCGATGACGGAATAAACCTGTTGCGCCCTTTCATCCTGAAACTGATTCACCATGAGTTTATTTTTTTTGGCAGTGGCTTTCCAGTTGATATCCTTGATGTTATCTCCCTGAACATATTTTTTGATCTGTTCAAATTCAAAAGAATTTCCAATTCTTCGGATCTTTTTAATGCCGTAATAATGTGCCAGATGTTTGATCGAGAAAAGATCAAATTCCCTTAACTTTAAAAAGCCGGGATAGGTTTTTACCATCTGTCCGCTGTTAAAAATATATCTTTTAGAAGCCAGGCCTAAAACGGTTTTTGCGTAGATATTCAGATCTCCGAAGTGGTATTCCCCCCGATCAAACGGAGTGACCTCATATTCGATATTGATGCGTTTCCCCGATTCAATCTTCTGCACAATTTTGAAATCCCTACTTTGAAACTGGAACGGCAATTCATCTATTAGAATGCTGTTGATTAATATGTTATAATTATTTCTCAGTATTACAGAAACAGAATTCTTATCGCCATTAGAGAATTTTTCAGGTAAAACCCTTTCCGCCTCAAGTCCGTTCTTATTTGAAAAAAGAATAAAGATATCAATGATCAGAAACATGAGGGTGGCAAGCAATGCCATTTGCGCCGTCAGGAATAAACCGGGAATAATAAATGCAATGACAAAAAGTACAACATTTCCAATAAGAATATAAAAGAAACGATTGGTAAGATACAGTTGTTTAAAGAACTGTATCAATTTATTTTCTGAACTTTTTTTGACTTTAGGATTCACTGATCTGTGGATAATTATCTGGGTATTTCTATGGTTTGCAAAATGTCGTTGATGATCTGAGAGCTCGTAATCCCTTCCATTTCCCTTTCCGGAGTGATGATCACTCTGTGTTGCAGGATAGGCAGGGCAACTTTCTTAATATCTTCCGGAGTGACAAAATCCCTTCCGTTGATTGCAGCGTAGGCTTTTCCTGCTTTTAGCATGGCCAGCGAAGCTCTGGGAGAAGCACCCAGATACAGGAACGGGTTGGTACGTGTGTTCGCCACGATCTCAGCAATATATTTGATCAGATGAGGCTCTACCACAATATCTTTGATAAGTCTCTGATATTTGATGATCTCTTCTTTGTTCAAACTATGAGTGATCTTTTCCAGTTTGGTGGTTTTTAGTTCGTGCTCCCTTGTAATGATCTCAATTTCCTCTTCCAGATTCGGGTAATCAATTGTAATCTTAAACAAAAAACGATCGAGCTGGGCTTCGGGCAAACGATAGGTTCCTTCCTGTTCTATTGGATTTTGCGTAGCGAGGATCATATAAGGTTCCTCCATGATATATTTTTGTCCGTCTATGGTAATCTGGTGTTCTTCCATCACTTCAAACAAGGCGGCCTGTGTCTTTGCCGGAGCTCTGTTGATCTCATCCGTAAGGATAATATTTGAAAAAACCGGTCCTTTTTTAAACTCGAACTCTGATTCCTTTAAATTAAAGATCGAGGTTCCCAGTACGTCCGATGGCATCAGATCAGGGGTAAACTGAATTCTGCTAAAATCGACATTAAGCGATTTTGCCAGCAATTTGGCCGTAATGGTTTTAGCAACTCCCGGTACACCTTCCAGCAGTACATGACCCTCAGCCAGTAAGGCAGTGATGAGTAAATTGACCAGTTCTTTCTGGCCAACGATCACTTTTGCAATTTCTGATTTGATCAGTGCTACACTTTTTTGCAGTTCTTCCAGATCCAGCCGGTTTTCAAAATGTATGTCTTTTTCCATATCTAATAAGTTATTTTTTGTAAAATGCTTCTATCTTTTTATGAAGATTGATCAGCGGTGTTTTGGTTGTAAATTTAAGATCTCTCATTTTTGAGATCATGACGATCAGTGATCCTACCTCTTCAATATTATTTCCCGATTTTAATGCCAGTTTTTTGATAAATTTCTCATTGAGATTCTCTGTGGTCAGATGATATTTATTCCTTACATGCTCTAAAAAATAAGTAATTTCCTTCTGAATAATATTGTTGTACTCTTCAGTTTCATGGTACAAATTACTCATGGTTTTTACAAATTCGGTGGTGGTATTGGTTTTGGGTTGAATTTCCGGTATCACACGCTGTCGTCTTTTCCCGTTAAAGTACATAAATAATCCAATACCTGTCAATCCCAGATACCACGCCCATTTTAATGCAGGTTGCGATAAAATATATCTTAACGGACTATCACTCAAATTGGGATCCTGTTTTATATTCCGGTTAAAATAAACCGGAGCTTCAGGTAAATAAGAGATCAGTGTATTGATATAATCTGTATTTTTAGCTTCCATCAACTGATAATTGCTAAAGATCTCAGGATGGGTATGAATATAGATCAGGCCTTTTTGAAAAGGAATTGCAATAAGATTTATTTGTTTCTTATCTTTTCTGTCGGTCATATAGCCCAGTTTTTTAAAAGTTGCAGAATCCTTAATGAAAGTTACGTTCTCTTTCAGTTTGCTTTCGTAGTCCAGTTTTGCACCGGTATGATAAAAGCCAAGCTTATTCTTTTTTACCGTTACCGGAATCGGGTCGTAACCTAATTTAAATTTCAGCGTATCTTTTAAAAATGAAGGAAAATTTCTTGCAGAGAGAAAAGCGGTATTTCCTTTTCCTATAAAGTTGAGCAGATCGTTAAAAGAAACCTTATCCATTGTAAATTTATCGGAAATACTGATATAGTTTTGTCCGGTTTGAAGGGTGTCCAGAAAACCTGCTTCTTTGTATTCGTAAAAAGTGGTATAAACTTTTCTTACTGGCTGATTGCCGAATAAATCCGGTAATTGATCAAAAAAGATCTTTAGATCCAGTGGTTTTACTCCCGTTTCATTGTATTCCGGGGTCCAGTCAAGAGGTTTATCGCCACTACTCACTATAAAAATAGCAAGAAGTACAACTATTGTTGCGATTATTTTTCCTCTTTTAGACATTCCTGATCTGTTTTAAAAGTTTATCGAAAACGGCAGAGGTTGTGTTAAATTCTTTTTCTCCGATAAGGAATTCCCCGTACCAGATATAGGAATAATAGTAAGATGCTCGTTTAAAATCCTCTGAAAAGGATGTTCGTGAAAGCTCCTCCTGATAATCGTAATTGGTCTTTTCCACATCGTATTGGATCAGGGAAGCTTTGTCGAGACCTTTTAGTAACCATAAATAATAATACCTGATGGCCAGGCGATAATTTTTATTGCTTATTGCTTTGTCGATCAATTCTTTAAAATCAACTTCGCTGATATCTTCAACAATACTTTTATATTCGGTCTTGCCGGAATCGGGATTCTTTTTAAAGATCCATCTCATTTCTTTATTGAGGAATAGTTTGACCAGAATATAAATTACCCCCAGTAAAATAATGACATAGAAAGTTATTTTGATCGTTCTGAAAATCTTCGCAGCATCTACATCCGAGGTGTTAAAGAATTCGACAATTTTGGAGATCATCCATTGTTTTATTCTGGTGAGGAGTGACGGACTTCTTGTGTAGTCAAAATCAGAGTTTCTTATATATTTTTCCTTATAATCTTTGCTAATCGTTCTGACCTTTGCCGGAACAGAATCTATTTTTGCGATTGTGTTTTGAGCATAGAGATCAGGGGTAAAGAAGTTTACCATCAGAATCAGCAGAAAAAGGATCTTTTTATTTTTCAAGAGCAATGATCTGATTAATCTTTTTATAAACTCTGGCCGGATAGATCAGGTAATAAAAAGAGATGAAACTTAAAGTGCCTAAGATGATAATAACAGCTAAAATATGAGGCATTTCTTTGGCATAGCGTGAAATATAGCCTTCAATAAAAGCGGCAGCAATTGTAAATGGAAAGGTGCTGATCACAATCTTTAAACTGTCGCGCATACCCTGTTTAAAAGAGCTCAGCCTTGTTCTTGTACCCGGGAATAAAATGCTGGCTCCGAGGATCAATCCGGCGGCTCCTTCAATAACAATCGCAAAGATCTCCATAGATCCGTGTAACCAGATCCCTTTTACACTTTGCCAGAAAACACCGTGCTGGGCAAAGAAATACTGAAAAGCTCCCAGCATGATCCCGTTTTGTAATAAAACATAGGCAGTGCCAATTCCCCCGGTAACCCCAAAAACAAATCCGGTAAGTCCCACTTTAATATTATTAAAAGTAATACCGATAAAACTTCCCCAGTTGGATCCTG
>QNYL01000302.1 GCA_003973375.1 Flavobacteriia bacterium | reverse complement strand
ATTTAGAAAAGAGGGGACATAAACCCCTCTTTTTTTGTTACTTTTGCCTCCTCATTTAAATATTTTAACATGAAAATCTTTTCTGTCTTATTGTTATTTTTCTTCAGCTTTCAAAGTTTTGCAGGCAACCATCCGGAATGGGGTCCCACGGGCCACAGAACTATAGGAGATATTGCTCAAAAACATTTAAGCCATAAAGCTCAAAAAAATATCGACAAGATTTTAAAAGGATATTCACTTGCTTTTGTTTCCACCTTTGGGGATGATATCAAATCGGACAGTCGTTACAGAAAATTCTCTGTATGGCATTATGTAAATTATCCCTTTGGCACCACCTATAAAGAATCTGTAAAGAATCCTGCTGGAGATGTGGTAACCGGTATTGAAAAATGCATCCGTATTCTAAAGGACAAAAATACTAGTCCCCAGGATCAGGAATTCTATTTAAAACTATTGGTTCACCTAGTGGGTGACCTTCACCAACCCATGCATGTAGGACTTGCAGATGATAAAGGTGGTAATGACTTTCAGGTACGATGGTTTAACAAAGGTACTAATCTGCACCGTCTTTGGGACAACGATATGATTGAGAAATACAACATGAGCTATACTGAACTTTCAGATAATATGGTGGAACCTTCAAAAGAATGGATCCTGGCTAAAGAGGAAGGAAGTATTGATCAGTGGGCTGATGAAATCCATCTGATAGCAGAAAAAGTATATCAATCGGCTACAATTGGTCAGAAATTAAGTTACCGATATTCTTATGATCATTTTGAAACCGTCAGACAACAACTCTATACCGCAGGAATTCGTCTGGCTAAAATTCTGAATGACATCTACGGTTAAGGAATTATTACGGAATAACTTGCCATTTTAACTCGTTCTTTTTCCCTTTTTCATCATTAAAATATTAAACCATTGCTTAGACTATGCTTAAATATTTTGCCTTGGCAATTAGAAAAATAAATTCGTTATTTTCGTCGACTTATTTCATAACATTTCCTAAGTATTTTCCCGGTTTAGCCGCTTTTTTATCTTCATTATTTGTTTTTATAAAAAAAACATCACCTCTTGATAGCTTACTTTTAAGCAGCATATCTGTTTATTTTCCATCCTTGTAAGGGGTAAATTGATAAATATTCACCTTTATCCTGCATTTTCTTGCAAAGCAGGATGTATGAATATAATAAATCGATAAATAACACGTTATTTAGATACTTTAACAATTACTATGAAAATTATAAAGATATTAAAAGTTGCTTTAGTATTAACTTTTTTAAGTTTTACTACTCAGTTACAATCGGATAAGATTGATCCGCCTGCTAACAAGAATTTTGTATACCTAAAAGAACTAATGCCTAAACTTAGGGTTGATCTAAGATACTACGGTACGAACAATTTCATGGGGAGACCTTTAAAAGGCTATAACCAACCCAAATGTATGCTCACTAAAAAAGCTGCTATGGCCCTAAAAAAAGTTCAGGATGGTCTGGAAAGATTAGGATTCGGACTTTTGATATATGATGCTTACCGGCCACAGACTGCTGTAGAAGATATTATCGAGTGGTCAAAAGATGAAGGAGATACTTTAATGAAAGATAAATTTTATCCTAATATTGATAAAAAAGATCTTTTTAAATTAGGTTATATTGCTGAAAAATCGGCTCACAGCCGGGGGAGCACAGTTGATCTGACCATTGTATCGCTTACAACGGGCAGAGTATTGAATATGGGAGGAGCTTATGATCTTTTTGATCCAATCTCAAATATCGACTATCAGTATGTTACAAAAAACCAAAGAGCCTTACGACTTCTTTTAAAACGAAGGATGGAAAAAGAAGGTTTTAAATCATACGAAAAAGAATGGTGGCATTTTACTTATAAAAATGAACCTTTTCCAAAAACATACTTTGATTTTCCGGTAGAATAAGCTCTAAATAACAATATAAAAGAAGGGGTTGACCTGCAAACTATGTTTCGGTCAACCCTTTTTCTTATTCAGAAATTTATAATTTTTGTAATTATTCACAACTATTTCCGTCGGATTAATAAAAAAATGAAATGACATTACTTTTACACTTTTTTTTCGGGCTTTCCACTTCCTTCCTCGGAATGGTAACACCTAGTATGCTGAATATGACTGCTGCCAGGATAAGCATTCAGAAAAACAGAAATGAAGCTGAAAAGTTTGCACTTGGTGTTTCACTGGTTGTGTTTGTGCAGGCCTATCTTGCCATACTTTTTACCAGATACCTCAGCGAAAATCCTTCTTTTATAGAAACACTGAGAAAGATTGCAGCAGTAATCTTCTTATTTCTTTCCATTTATTTTTACCGTCAGTTTAAAAAAGATAAAATACGGGAAGAAACAAAAGAAACCTCTATTGAAAACAGCTTTAGAACAGGTTTGGTTTTATCCCTTCTAAATATGTTTTCCATCCCTTTTTATTGCTGGGTAACAACTGTTCTCGGTGTTGCCGGATATCTTCAGTTCTCACAAATCTATATCCTGTTCTTTGTTACAGGGTCAACTCTTGGCACCTTTTTACTACTCTACACCTATTCAAAATACGCTAAAAAAATAAAATTTGCTAAAAAGACCCGATCCAACAACATCAATATGGTATTAAGTATGATTACCGGACTGGTTGGCATTGTTACTATTTTTCAGTCTTTTAAAAATTTATATTTTTAATCACTTTTAAACGCACAATAATCAGGTTTTTTGCTTCTTTTTTTTGGCAGCCGGGAAAAGCACATTATTCAGGATCAAACGATAACCCGGAGAATTCGGGTAAAGATCCAGTTCGGTTTTCGGATCGCCTACACGATGTTGATAATCTTCCGGATCATGACCTCCGTAAAAAGTAAACATGCCTTTTCCTTTCGTCCCGTGGATATATCGCGCTTCACCGTTTACATTGTTCTGCCCCATGATCACAACAGTAGGTTTGATGGTTTCCGGATTAAATGCCGTGGTTTGCCCCATAAACCCTTTAACCAGCAAGGTATGATTCTGACACAACATACTGGGAACCATATCCCACTTGGCTGAAAACTCCCTGAGTTCAAAATAATCTTCAGTTTTAAGAATTTTCCTTTTCATAGTAGTATCGATATTGGAAAACTCGTAAACCAGAGGATTTCTTTCCAGAATAAAGTTGGTAAAGGCAAAAGTTTTGTTGTAGTCAATTTTATTTTGATAGTTATCTTCTGAAGGATCGCCGTCGAACATGCTTTCGCAGATGTCCACTCCCTCCGCCGATAAGGCAATATCAAAGCTGTCTGTTGCCGAACACATGGCAAACATAAAACCACCGCCAACCACAAAATCTCTGATCTTTAAGGCTACGGCCAGTTTTTCCTGACTCACTTTCTTATATCCTAACTTTTTAGCCAGTTCTTCAGCTTTCTTTTTATTTTCAATGTACCAGGAAGCCATTCTGAAAGCACCGTAAAATTTACCAAACTGCCCGGTAAAATCCTCATGATGTAAATGCAGCCATTCATACTTCAACAACTGATCATTTATAACCTCTTCATCATAAATCACATCATACGGAATCTCGGCATATTTTAAAACCAAAGTTACCGCATCATCCCAGGGTTGGTTGGTTTTCGGAGAATAGACTGCAATTTTCGGAGCTTTTTCCAAAAGAACTGCTTCCTGATTCTTAGAAGGACTCCCGATCTCTTCAAGAATCTGTACCGCTTTTGTATCGCTGATGACTTCAAAAGATACGCCTCGTATGGTACACTCATTTCTTAGATCTTTAAAATCTTCCAGTAAAAATGATCCTCCTCTGTAGTTTAACAACCACTTGACCTTATGGTTATTTTGAAGGGAATAGAAAGTGATTCCGTAAGCTTTTAAATGATTCTCCTGCGATTTCTCATCCATCGGAATCAGGATAAAGGAAGCCTGGATCGTATTGGATATAAATACAAAAGCGATAAAAATAAATATCTGAAAATATCTTTTAAACAAAATAAGAGGATTTTAGAAAGGTACATCCATCTCATCAGGATCTTCCAGTCCGAAAGCATCCTTAGCACTACCCAGACTTCCCGAACTCATATCGCTGTTGATAGACGACTGGAAAATGGTATTTCCAAAATCATCATCAAGATTAGAGAATTTTGCAAATTTACCTTCAAATTTCAGCCGGATATTATCCAGACCACCATTCCTGTGCTTTGCTACGATAAATTCTCCTTGACCTTCACATGGTGTTCTCTCCTCATCATCCCACTCTGTAAGTCCGTAATATTCAGGGCGATAGATAAATGATACAATATCGGCGTCCTGCTCAATTGCACCTGATTCCCGTAAATCGGATAACAAAGGTCTTTTACTTCCGCCCCTGGTTTCCACGGCACGGGAAAGCTGAGATAATGCAATAACAGGTATATTCAGTTCTTTAGCCAGTGCTTTCAGGTTTCGGGAAATAGTTGAGATCTCCTGCTCGCGGTTTCCATTACCTTTTCCGCTTCCTCCAACCGTCATCAACTGCAAATAATCGATAATGATAATTTTAACATCATGTTGTGAAACCAAACGCCTGGCCTTGGCACGTAGATCAAAAATTGCCAGAGAGGGCGTATCATCGATATAAATGGGAGCCTCCGATAATTTTTTTACTTTCATATTCAGGATCTGCCATTCAAAAGGCTCCAGATTTCCTTTTCTTAACTTTTCGGAAGAGATTCCGGTTTCACTGGAAATCATTCTGGTGATCAGCTGAATAGACGACATTTCTAAGGAGAAAATAGCTACAGGAACATCAAATTCGATCGCCATATTTTTAGCCATCGACATAACAAAAGCTGTTTTACCCATACCCGGTCTTGCCGCAAGAATTACCAAATCGGAAGGCTGCCAGCCTGAGGTAAGTGAGTCGATCTTGGTAAAGCCCGAAGGTACGCCGCTCATTCCTTCTTTATTGGAAATCTCTTCAATTTTTTTTAGAGCCTGATTTACCAAATTCTCAGCTGCTTCAGAACTTTTCTTTAGGTTGCCCTGAGTGATATCAAACAATTTAGCCTCGGCATCATCCAGAAGATCAAAAACATCCATAGTCTCATCATAGGCATTGTGAATGATCTCATTGGAAATAGAGATCAGCTGGCGTTGGATAAATTTTTGAATGATAATCCTGGCGTGGAATTCAATATGTGCTGCGGAAGAAACTTTTTGCGAGAGCCCGATCAGATAAAAATCACCTCCGGCCTGCTCTAATTTACCATCTTTTCGCAATTGGTTGGAAACAGTAAGCAGGTCGATGGGTTCTGATGAATTGAATAAGGTGAAAATTGCCTCAAAGATTATTTGATGAGCAGGCTTGTAAAAAGCCTCCGAATGTAAAATATCGATTACATCATCCACTCCTTTCTTATCGATCAGCATGGCTCCTAAAACAGCTTCTTCCAGATCAAGTGCCTGAGGTGGAAGTTTTCCCTGCTCAAGATTGATTACGGTACCTTTTTTACTGATATTTGAAGAGTATGACGTTGCTTTTTCCATGTGGCAAATGTAGTTTTTTTGTCGTTCCGTTGTCGCAAAATAAATTTTTTTAATTTTAACAAAAATTGTTAATAAACATTATCTTGTTAACAATTAAAAAAATAAACGGAACCAGAAATTTGATTTTTATAATTTCTAAAAAAAATTAACAGCAGTTAAAGAAATCAAAACAGTAAGTTTCATACGATTATAAAAAATCAACAAGTTTTAAACCTGTTTAAACTACCGGTATCAATTGTAAGAATAGCCAATTTATTGTTAATAATTTTTTTCCGACAACTAAATTAAATAAACATGATGAATAAAACAAAAAGAATCCTTTCTATTCTGTTAATATTGCAAATGATTACAATTCAATCACTTAACTCTAATTCTGAATTTATAGAAAATTATTATTCCAAAGGAATATATCCTTTTATATCTTCACTTTTTCGATATTTTTTTGGATGGATCCCTTTTTCGGCAGGAGATCTGTTCTATTCGTTGATATTTTTGATGGTCTTAAGATCGGTTTTTATTTTTATCAAGAACAAAAAAAGAAATTACGGTTCTTTACTTCTGAGTGCAGGTGCTTTCTTCTCTGTAATTTACTTTTTATTTTACTTTTTATGGGGGCTGAACTATTTCAGAGAACCTGTTGAAAGATCCATGGATCTCGCCAAAAATGAATACAATCAGGAAACGCTAAAAAAACTAACCGATAAGCTTTTTTTTAATCTTGTTAAAACCCATAAACTCCTCACTGCAAATGACAGTCTGAAAGTAACTATCTCGCAATCTAAAAATGAATTGATAACCCAAACCCAAAACGGATATTCAGAATTAAAGAAGATTTTCCCTCAATTTTCCTATAAACCTGTTTCATTAAAAAAATCGATGTACAGTCTGCCTCTGACTTATATGGGATTTTCAGGTTATTTAAATCCCTTTTCCGGGGAAGCACAAGTAGATTATCTGGTACCCAAAGTTTCCTTGCCCATCATCAGTTCTCATGAAGTTGCACACCAACTGGGAATTGCATCAGAAAGTGAAGCTAATTTTATAGGTTTTCTGGCTGCAGTTCATAACGATGATCCTGTTTTTCAATATTCTGCCTATTTAATGGCCTACCGTTACGCCTTATACGACCTTTCCAAATCGGACAGATCCATTTCAAAAAAATATATGGAAAAGACCCCGAAAGGTATTCTTGAAAATATAAAGGAAATCGATCGGTTTTGGCAACAATATCAAAATGCATCAGAAAAATATTTTAAAATATTTTATGATAATTATCTGAAGATCAATCAGCAAAAACACGGAATACAAAGTTATAGCAAGATGATAGATCTGTTAATTGCCTATGATAAAAAATATCCGTTATAAAAATAAATGCAGGTATAAAATTTACTTTTTGATGACCCTTGTTCATTGAGTAGTGAGTATCAAATCAGTATTGATCTGCGATATCTGCTGGAAAAGAAGAGACAAAAATTTAAAATCTAAAATTCGAGATTTAAAAAATGGGAGCCAGCCTGCGGGCAAGGTAAGTCAGAAGTCGGAAGTTAGAAGACGGAAAACAGAAGTTGTACGTCCCTGATATAGGTTATAACCAATTCTTAAATCTTTTTAATCATTCAATCCTTTAATTTCTTTGCGTTCTTTAGAATTTATTTTTTGCATACTTTGCGTGAAAAAATGAGCTATGGATTTAAAATTTGTAATTCAATATTTAAGATTGTTTGACAAATGTTAAATCTTGAATCTTAAATGTTTAAATCATTTAAGTTAAAAACATTTTATTTCTTATCTTAACCAAAAATTTATCGCATTGAACAAAGAGATATCCAGTACAAAAAATCCTCTGATCAAAGAGATCATACAGCTTCAGGAAAAATCGAGAAAACGCAAAAAAGAGAACCGGTTTATCATTGAAGGAGCCCGGGAAATTTCATTGGCTTTAAAAGGAAATTACGCACTTCAAAGCCTCTTATTTTGTGAAGAGATCCTCTCTTTTTCAAAGGTAAAAGAGTTGATCTCTGAAATAAATTCTGTTGAAATAATCAAAATATCCACGGAAGTATATCAAAAGATATCCCACAGGAAAACTACCGAAGGAGTTATTGCGATTGCAACAGGTAAAGAGCTGGTGTTAGATAATTTAGAACTGGCCGAAAATCCTCTTATTTTGGTTGCTGAAGCTCCCGAAAAGCCCGGGAATATTGGTGCGCTGCTCAGAACTGCCGATGCAGCCAGGCTTGATGCTGTTCTTATTGCAAACCCCAGAACCGATATGTACAATCCGAACATTATCCGGTCGAGTGTAGGTTGTCTTTTTACCAATCAGATCGCCACCGGAAGCACAGAGGAAATCCTCAGTTTTTTAAAGCAAAAAAAGATCAATATCTATGGGGCTGCACTTCTTAAAGACAGTATTCTGTATACCGAAACGGATCTTACAAAACCCACTGCTATCGTAGTGGGAACAGAAGCCACCGGACTGAGTGAAACCTGGTTGGAAAACACCACCAGGAATATCATTATTCCCATGCAGGGAGAAATAGATTCTTTAAATGTCTCTGTTTCGGCAGCAATTCTTATTTTTGAGGCCAAAAGACAAAGAGGTTTCTAAAAATCTTTTTATCGATTATTTCAACTCATATTTTACAGAATGACGCCCACTACTTTATTCAATATTATCATTGCCATACTCATAATCGATTTTATCATCGATCATGTAATCGATTACCTGAACTATAAAAGTTTTAATGATCCGATTCCGGAAGAACTCAGCGATGTTTATGATCAGGAAGATTATTACCGCTCGCAGAATTACAAAAAGGACAACTATAAATTCTCTCTGATTTCCTCAACTTTTTCATTTGTGGTTACTCTGGCTTTTTTCTTTCTAAAAGGATTTGCATGGGTGGATGAATTTGCAAGATCCTTTACGGATAATGAAATTTTAGTAGGACTTATATTCTTTGGAGTGATCATGCTGGCCAATGAGATCATTTCTATTCCGTTTAGTTATTATTCTACCTTCGTGATCGAAGAAAAATACGGTTTTAACAAAATGAGTAAAAAACTTTTTATTACCGATAAGATCAAAGGTCTTGTGCTAAGTGCGTTGATCGGGGGAATTATTTTAGCACTAATCATCTGGTTTTACGAACAAACCGGCGATCGGTTCTGGATCTATACCTGGGTTCTGATTACGGTTTTCACCCTCTTTTTTACACTTTTTTATTCCTCACTGATCGTTCCTCTTTTTAACAAACAAACCCCTTTGGAAGAAGGAGAACTTCGTTCAGAAATAGAAAGTTTTGCCCGTAAGGCTGGCTTTACCCTTGATAATATTTATGTGATTGATGGTTCAAAACGCTCTACCAAGGCCAATGCCTATTTTTCAGGTTTCGGACCCAAAAAAAGAATTGTACTTTACGATACACTGATCAAAGACCTCAACCATAAAGAAATTGTGGGAGTTCTGGCTCACGAGATCGGGCATTACAAAAAGAAACACGTTCTTATCAATATGCTCATCTCTGTTTTGATCACGGGACTTACGCTTTATATTTTATCTG
>QNYL01000277.1 GCA_003973375.1 Flavobacteriia bacterium | reverse complement strand
GTTACCGTTGGCGTAGAGCTTTTGGAGCTCAAAAACAACTTCAATTAGAAGTTCCTCGCAGTCGGAATAATAATTTTTATCCCTTTCTATTGGCAGTAATTAAAGACCAAGAGCAAGAACTAAAAGAATTAGCCTTTAGTTTATATGGTTCGGGACTTACTGCCAAACAAGTAGGAGATATATTCAAAGAGATTTATGGTAAAAAGTATTCCACCACACAAGTAAGCAGGTTATTTGATTATGCACGCCAAGAAGTTAAGGATTGGCTTTTACGTCCATTAGAGAGCTATTCCGGTTATTTATATTGATGCTACCTTTTTCGCAGGTTTAATTTTTGCCGCTATTTATATCTTAGCTAAAAAACGAAAAGATATTCCCTTTCCTTTTTTACTCGTTTTTAGCGTTCATTCTGCCATTAATTTGATTTCGATATCCATAAATTATTATTTAAAAACCAGTTTTTCACAATAAAACACCTACATTTGTTAAGTTAAATGTCATATTATGAAAAGAATAACGATTTATTTCCTGTCATTGTTTCTTTTTCTAATCTTTTCCTGTAAAAAGGAAGAAACAAAGACCGGTAAAGAATCATTAAAACGTTTTACAATTACGACCAATATTTCCGGTTTAAACGATAGTATATCGGCTGTTTTAACTAAATTAAAACTGGATGAAACTATACCCATAGATACGATAATAACCAATGCGAATTCATTTAAATTTTCTGTTATTTCCGATACGATTCCCCAAAAATTTGAAATCCGTTTAAAAAAGTATCCCTCCGGAAAATATATTAATTCCTTTGATGTTTGGGCGAAAGATAAGGACATCAAAATATCGGGTAAATATAATGGTAAGTTTATTCAGGATTTAAATATTGGGGGTTGCGATTTAAATGATATTGAAAAACAATATCTGGATATTCTATTGAAATATGATAGATTATCTGCAAAGGAATTTGAAGCTGCTACAACTCCGGAAGCTAAAGATGCTGTTTTTCAAAAAGTAATAAAATTAATCTATTCAGATCAAATCAAATTTATTTACGAAAATCCGGATAACCTGGTTTCCCTAACCTATATTTTTATGCATAACCATAGAATCTCAACGGATAGCTTAAAGCTTTACTATAATAAACTTGATCCGATATTACAAAATTCAGCAAAAGGAAAGGCTTTAAAAGAGTTTGCTTTTACCAAAAAACTTAAAGAAGGAGATCATGTTCAGGATTTTGAAGCTATGGATGGAAATGGGAACAGAGTAAAACTATCAGACTTTAAAGGGAAAATAATTCTACTCGATTTTTGGGCTTCGTGGTGTGCCCCCTGTAAGGAGCAGAACAAAAATGAATTTACTTTGTTAAACAAAAAATATAAAGATCAGGGTTTAGTGATTATAAGTTATTCTTTAGATAAAAAATCAGAAAAGAAAGCATGGTTAAAAGAGTCTGAAAATAATAACTGGATTAATATTACAAATTTAAAAGGTTTTAATGATCCGGTTGCCAATCAGTACAGCATTTATTCCATTCCGAACAGTTTCCTGATCAACAGGGAAGGTGTTATAGTAAAATCATTTAAGGGATATGATAAAAACAGTAATAAGATTGAAAATGAAATTAAAAAGTTATTGGGTCAATAATCTAAAACCTCTATTTTATTACGGTATAGTTTGATCTTTCCCTCTCTTTCCAGTTGTTTTAACAGCCGGGAAATAACCACTCTTGAAGTATTCAGGTCGATTGCAATTTCCTGATGTGTTGTATGCAGGGAGGTACTCCTCATAATTTTAACCTTATCGGTAAGATATTTGTACAAACGCCGATCCATTTTCATAAAAGCAAGAGTGTCAATGGCTTCCAGCATTTCATTCAGGCGGATATTATAACTTTCAATAACAAAATTACGCCAGGATTTGTATTTTACCATCCAGCTTTCCATTTTTTCAAGTGGAATAAAGATCACTTCAGAGTCCTTTTCAGCCACACCACGGATCTTACCTTTTCCCATGTGGAAAGCACTACCAAAAGAAATGGTGCAGGTATCTCCCCTTTCTAAAAAATACAGAGCAATCTCATCGCCGTTCTTATCTTCTCTGCTGATCTTGATGGCTCCGGTGAGTAACAGAGGTATCCGGTTAAAATTATCGTTGATATCCATTAAAAGTTCGTTTTCACGAATTCTTTTATAGGTTCCAACTTTACTTATTTCGTCAATCAGTTCTTCTTCAAAAACAACTTTATAGTATTCGTCAAGTTTTTCTCGTATCATGATTTATTAATTGGTATAGTGCTTCACAATATAAAATAAAATTAGATTTTTTCTGCCACATAATCTAAAATTATTTTTGTTGCCCCGACATTTTTTAAAATATAGGCTTTTGAGATATTTCCTTTTTCTTTTCTGTAATCCGGATCAGCATACAGGGTCTTCAGCGATTTGTTAAAAGATGCCTGATCCTTAACTACTTTACATCCGCCCAGTTCAACCAGATCCACAGCTTCTTTAAAATTACTGTAAACAGGTCCGATAATTACCGGAAGCCCGAAAGTTGCGGGTTCTAACACGTTGTGAACTCCTTCTTTATCAAATCCCCCACCAATATAGGCTGCATCAGCATAGCTGAATACTTTTGTTAGAATCCCCACGGTATCCACAATAAAAACCTGAGCCTCATTGTTTTTTACTTTATCGGAAAACATCGTAATTTTTTTCTTTATTTTTTTCTTCAGATCAGCAATCAGTTCCGGTTTGATATTGTGGGGTGCAATGATGATCTTTTCATCTTTATCAGCCTGATTGTTGATATAATTGATCAGATATTTTTCATCACTGGGCCAGGTGCTTCCGGCCACAAGAGTATATTTATTTTGTTTAAAATTCTCAATAAAACCAAGGCTATTGTCCTGTTTTAAAATCTCAGAAACCCGGTCGAAACGTGTATCTCCACTGATAGTAACATTTAGTAAACCAATACTTTGTAAAAGTTCTTCAGATTCTTTATTCTGAACAAAAAAATGACTGAAAGCTTTTAAGGATCTTCTCATCCAGCCTCCGTAGAATTTAAAAAAAGCCTGATCTTTCCTGAAAACACCTGAGATCAAAAGAGTTTCTGTATTTCTGTTTAAAAGTTCCCGTAAAATGTTGGGCCAGAATTCATATTTGATAAAAAATACCATTTCCGGATGTACAATATCGAGAAACCTTTTTACATTTTTTTTTGTATCCAGCGGCAGGTAAGTAACTACATCTGCAAAGGCGTAATTCTTTTGCACTTCATATCCCGAAGGGGAAAAAAAAGTGAGCAGGATCTTATAAGCGGGATATTTTTCTTTAACTGCTTCGATCAATGGCCGGCCTTGTTCAAACTCGCCTAAAGAGGCGCAATGAAACCATAGAATACGGTCTTCTTTTTTAATTTTTAAGTTCAAAATACCAAAAGTTTCCTTTCTTCCTTCTGTAAAAAGTCTGATTTTTTTATTGAAAAGAGCCACGATCTTCAGGAAAAAACCGGTAGTGTAAACAGATATGTTATACAAGCAAAACATTTGATGTGCTAAGATAAAAATTTAGGCTTAAAGCGAGTAAATAATTTGTATTTTTGCTCCTTTCAACCTCCGTAAGGAAATTTAATTTTAAATTCATGAAGAAAATACAAATGGTTGATCTGCAGAGTCAGTATCAGAAAATAAAACCGGAAATCGATAAGGCAGTTACCGAAGTGATCAGCTCGGCAGCATTTATCAACGGACCTGAAGTTAAACAGTTTCAAAGCGATCTGGAAACTTATTTAAATGTAAAAAATGTAATTCCTTGTGCCAATGGTACGGATGCTCTTCAGATTGCCATGATGGGGCTTGGACTTCAACGCGGTGATGAGGTGATCACAGTAGATTTTACCTTTGCGGCTACTGTTGAGGTTATTGCACTTTTACAACTCACTCCTGTTTTGGTAGATGTGGAAAAAGATACTTTTAATATGGATATAGAGGCTTTGAAAAAAGCCATTACACCCAAAACAAAGGCCATTGTGCCTGTACATTTGTTCGGACAATGTGCCAATATGGAAGAGATCTTAAAAGTTGCTGAGGAACACGGTTTGTACGTGATCGAAGATACCGCTCAGGCTATTGGTGCCGATTACACTTTTAGTGATGGCAGCGTTAAAAAAGCCGGAACGATCGGTAATGTGGGTACAACTTCGTTCTTTCCTTCAAAAAATCTGGGATGTTATGGCGATGGTGGTGCTATTTTTACCAATGATGATGACCTGGCCTATAAAATCAGGGGAATTGTAAATCACGGAATGTATAAAAGATATTATCACGATGTAGTGGGGGTAAATTCGCGGCTCGACAGCATTCAGGCTGCTGTGTTAAGAATTAAATTACCTCATCTCGATGATTATTGTGATGCGAGAAGAAAAGCTGCCGAGTATTACAATCAGGGCTTTTCTGTTTCCGATAAGATCTCAACGCCAAAAATAAGCGATTTTACGAGTCATGTATTTCACCAGTACACTTTACGTTTAAAGGATACTGACCGGGACGCTTTGCATCAGCATTTACTGGATAAAGGAATTCCGAATGCTATTTATTACCCGGTTCCGTTACACAGTCAGAAAGCCTACGCCGATGAAAGATATAACGAAGACGATTTTAAAGTAACCAACGAACTGATCAAAACAGTGATCTCTTTACCGATGCATACAGAACTGGAAAAAGAGCAACAGGATGTGATCATCAACACGATCTTAGAGTTTATCAAATAATTTTAAAGCATAAAAGGCACAAGCATAAAGTTTGTTATGTGTTTAAAACAATAAAAAATGAATAAGAAAAAAATACTGGTTACAGGAGGTTTGGGATTTATCGGATCTCACACGGTAGTTGCTCTGCAAAAGGAAGGATTTGATGTGGTTATCATCGATGATCTTTCCAATTCGAAGATCGAAGTTTTAGACGGAATTACCGCTATTACAGGGATCAAGCCCGAATTTGTTCAATTCGATCTGAAAAAGAAAGATCTGGTAGAACAATTCTTTAAAACACATAAAATTGATGGGATCATTCACTTTGCGGCTTCAAAAGCGGTGGGAGAAAGTGTTGAAAAACCCTTGATGTATTATGAAAATAACATTTCTACGCTGATCTACCTTTTACAAGAATCGGTTAAAAATAAAGTTAAGAATTTTATTTTCAGTTCTTCCTGTACCGTTTACGGTCAGGCCGATGAGCTTCCAATTACGGAGAATGCTCCTATCAAACCGGCTGAATCTCCTTACGGAAACACCAAACAGATCGGTGAGGAAATTTTAAGAGATACCGCTAAAGTTGAAGATATCAATGTGATCGCTTTACGTTATTTTAACCCGATTGGGGCACATCCCAGCACAAAAATAGGAGAATTACCTATCGGAGTACCACAAAATCTGATTCCTTTTGTAACGCAAACTGCAGCCGGAATAAGGAAAGAGTTACAGGTCTTTGGCGATGATTATCCAACTCCTGATGGTACGGCCATCCGTGATTATATTCATGTGGTCGATCTGGCAGAAGCTCATGTTGCTGCCTTAAACCGATTGCTTAAAAAGGAGAATAAAAGTAAATTTGAAACTTTTAATGTAGGAACAGGAGAAGGGAGTTCGGTGCTGGAAGTGATCAAGGCCTTTGAAAAAGTAAGTGGTAAAAAACTGAATTACAAGATTGTAGGTAGGAGAGAAGGAGATATTACCTCTGCTTATGCTGATACTACTCTGGTTAACAAAGAACTCGGATGGAAATCAAAACTGAATCTGGAAGATGCCTTGAAATCGGCATGGGAATGGCAGTTAAAACAAGTTAAAAATTAGTGTGATTCCTGTCGGCAGAAATCATAAAAAAAGAAATTTTTAAATGAAAAAAATACTCATTACCGGAGGTGCCGGATTTATCGGATCTCATGTGGTACGTTTGTTTGTAAATAAATATCCTGAATATCAAATCTTTAATCTCGATGCGCTGACCTATGCAGGAAATCTGGAAAATATCAGGGATATCGAAAATAAACCAAATTATACATTTGTAAAGGGAGATATAAAAGATATTCCTTTTATCGACAGTCTTTTTGAAAAAGAAAAATTCGATGCAGTGATTCATCTCGCTGCAGAAAGCCATGTGGACCGCTCAATTACAAATCCCAACGAATTTATTGAAACCAATGTGGTAGGAACGGCAAATCTTTTAAACGCCTTCAGGGATACCTGGAAGGATAATTTTGAAGGAAAGCTTTTTTATCATGTTTCCACAGATGAGGTGTACGGCTCACTGGGTAAAACAGGTTTGTTTAAAGAAACTACTTCTTATGATCCGCAATCGCCTTATGCCTCTTCTAAGGCTGCTTCCGACCATTTTGTACGGGCTTATGGCAATACTTACGGATTGCCTTTTGTAATTAGTAACTGTTCTAATAATTACGGGGCCAACCAATTTCCTGAAAAACTGATTCCGTTGTTCATCCATAATATAAAAAACAACAAACCGCTTCCCGTTTACGGAGATGGAAAATATACACGCGACTGGCTTTATGTTGTTGATCATGCCAAAGCTATTGATGAGATCTTCCATAACGGAAAAAGACAGGATACATACAATATCGGCGGTTTTAATGAGTGGACGAATATTGATTTGATCCTTTTACTTTGTGATCTGATGGATGAACGCCTGAACAGGACCAAAGGAGATTCTGCAAAATTGATCACCTATGTGAAAGACAGAGCAGGTCACGACCGGCGTTATGCTATTGATGCCAACAAACTGAATAAAGAACTGGGCTGGAAACCGAGTGTTACTTTTGAAGAAGGCTTGGCAAAAACTTTAGACTGGTATCTTGACAATGAAGAATGGCTTGAAAATGTAACTTCAGGAGCTTATCAGGAATACTATAAAAAAATGTATGGGGAATAACTTTTAGAGGTCAAACCTGAAAGTGACACCTCCCAGTACCTGAAATCCCTGTACCTGGAAATTTGTAAATTTCTGATAATTAGTGTTCAACACATTGTTGAGTCTGATAAAAACCGACCAGGTATCGTTAAGGTAATAACCTCCATCGATATTGATATCGAAATATGTGGCATTGGTTATTCCTGTGGTACTATTATCCGGTAAAATAATCAATTCATCTTTTCTGTCGCTGGCAAAGAAAGCATTGGCATTAGCATACCATTTTTTTTGTTTATAACGTGCCAGAATGGTAGCCTTTAACATGGGTAAATTCCATGCGTATTCCTGTTCTTTCAGGTTGTAGGAATTAAATTCGATATTTCCTCCAAATTTTAGGTTTTCATCAAAATCGAAGATCACTTCCGCGAAAGCGTTGATTGTTTGAACCTCATCATAAACCACATCGAAAGAGTTTCCCGCTTCATAGCCTAAATCTGCATCAATATAATTGGTTCCATCAGTTTTAGAGGCATTTAATTTAAAAAGGGCTTTATCCACTTCATTGCCGTAGGAAGCCCGTGCATTAAAGGTAAAACTTGTGGCCAGTTTCCCTTTGGCCCCGATATAGGCTTTGTATTGCTGATCCGTCCTGCGGATGTTCAGCGTAGGTGAAACAAAAGGATTTTCATTAACAAAATCCTCGTAAGAATTTTGATGCAGATCTCCTACAACACCCGCATAAGCAATGAGATTATCCCCACTGATCTTATAGGATGCGGTTACATTGGGATAGATGTAAATTTTAGTTGCATCATTTTCATTATCGGTAATACCCATATACATTCTCGCCCCGATATTTACACTGAGATTATCACGAAGCATGGTAAAATTTGGGTGTAGCCCAATGTTAAAAAAATTATGACCGATGGTTCCCGTCCTCATATAGTTATTTCTAAAATTACCGTTGAGATATTCGAGGGTAACATAGGTATTTATGAGTTCTTCCCAAACAGGAATTTCAATATTTCCTTTGATATTCAAGTGGTTCTCATCACTGTTAAACCGATCGAAAAAACGGGTAAAATTCACTTCTCCGTTATGGAGCAGCGCATCGTAAAACTCAATATTTCCACCCAGATAAATTGTACCGTAGGATTGATTCTCATTAATAGAATTGATTACATTTTGGGTAAAATTAATATCATCGGAAAGGCCATACCAGTTTCTTTGCTGGTTTCTAATTCCGGAAACAATCTTCCATTCAAAATATCTTTCTGTTTGTTTATAGAAAAGATCAACATTCAGATCGGAATAAGTACTGTTTAAAACTACATCTTTCATATTTTGAAAAGAGGACTGATAGTTGATAAATCCGCCAAAATCACTGTAATTATTAAGATTATAATGTGCAAAAATCTCAGCAAAAGGAGTTGTAAAATTACCAAAGCCGGCAGAGATATAATTGTTGTAAAACCGCTCACGAGGTTGTTGCAGCAAGGTTTTTGGTCTGCCTTTTTCAGGGATAAAAGTAGAGGCTACCGGAACAGAATTGATCTTGTAGTTCATCTCCGCTTTTTTTATCGATATTAATGAATCCACCTGAGGTTCTTTTCTTATTTTAAAAGCATCGGAAACGGAAGGCGTATAAGGTTTTACCACCCTGATCACTTCAGTGCCCAGCGTATCTTTTTTCTTTTGTGCCTGAATGGATCCGGTTAAAAGGATCAATACAGCTACAAAAAAGCCCTTGTGATATTTTTTATTTTTGAATAACAGATTCATTGGTTTTTGCCTGTTCTTTTTTAATTTTTTGTAATTCTATTTTTGCCTCTTCAGCCACATCGGTGTAATCGGCAAAGTTCTTTAATACATTATCTAAAATATATGTAGCCTGATAATAATCGGCCAGTTCATAGAAATTTTTTGCCATGATTACGAGTCCTTTAGCCCCCCAGTAACGGTAATTTCCATAATCTGAAGCAAGTTTCTGGATAACGATATTTGAGTTTTTGTAATCGCCTTCGCGATGCATAAACAATGCATCGTAATAAATAGCTTCTGCTTTTTGTTCTCCTTTAGCTGATTTCTCAACAACTTTAAAGGCCTCACGAGCTTTTTCAAAATCGCCGTTTTTAAAGGCAGATCGTGCAATAATTATCTGAGCATCCGATTTTACCTTATCTTCAATTTTTTCCTTTTTCAGGATGATATCTGCATAATACACAGCTTTTTTATAATTGCCCA
>QNYL01000173.1 GCA_003973375.1 Flavobacteriia bacterium | reverse complement strand
TTGTAATATATACCGACAGTTATCATACGGAAAACAATGAACCGCCGGAGAAAAGAGCCGTTTTTGAAAAGGCTACTTTTTGGTTAAAAATTTAGGAGTACTGATCAAATCAAGAACTGGAATAATTGTGGATTATCATTCAGGTATTCCCCTAAAAAGCCTCTTTCTTCCATCCTTTTTACTAAAGGATCGAAATCTTCTTTAGATTTCAGTTCTATACCCACAACAGCCGAACCCGTTGTTCTGCTGCTCTTTTTGGTATATTCAAAAAAAGTAATATCATCATTCTTTCCCAATACATCCACTACAAATTCTTTTAAAGCTCCTGCCCTTTGCGGAAAAGGAACGATAAAATAATGTTTTAGTCCTTCAAAAAGCAGTGCCCTTTCCTTGATCTCTTCCATACGGGTGATGTCATTGTTCCCGCCACTGATCACACTCACTGCAGTTTTTCCTTTGATCTTTTCCCTGTAAACATCCAGTGCCGCCACCGATAATGCCCCGGCCGGCTCAACCACAATCGCCTTTTCATTGTATAATTTTAACAAGGTACTGCAAACTTTCCCTTCCGGAATGGTAATTACATCATCTATAAACTCCCTGCAAATGGCAAAGGTCTTATCTCCCATTTTTTTAACTGCAGCACCATCTACAAATTTATTTATTGAGGCCAATTCTGTATTTTCTCCTTTTTCCAGAGAAGTTTTTAACGATGGAGCTCCTTCAGGCTCTACGCCGATAATCTTTGTTTCCGGACTAATTTCTTTAAAAACACTTATAATTCCTGATGCGAGTCCGCCCCCTCCCACCGGAACAAAAATATAATCAATAGGCTGTTTTGAATCTTCGAGTATCTCCATGGCAAGCGTTCCTTGTCCGGCAATGATCTGCTCATCGTCAAAGGGATGTACAAAAGCAATATTTTCTTTTTCAGAATATGCCTTGGCAATAGCGTATGAAGCATCATAAGTATCCCCCGACAATCTGATCTCCACGTTATCCCTGCCAAACATTTCCACCTGCCTGATCTTTTGCATTGGTGTTGTGGAGGGCATAAAAATAACCCCTGAAATATTTAAAAAATGGCAAGCCTGAGCAACACCCTGAGCATGATTTCCTGCACTGGCACAAACCACCGACTCAATCTGCTCTGAATCAACCAGAGATTTGATCTTGTTAAAAGCACCACGGATCTTATACGATCTGACCCGCTGCAGATCTTCTCTTTTAAAGTAAATATCCGACTTATACCTTTCAGAAAAGAGCACCATTTTGATCAAAGGCGTATGCCGTACCAGATCTTTGATGTTCTGTTGCGCCTTTTTGATCTCCTGTAAGGATATTATGTTCTTTGAATTGATCATAGATTTCTAAAACATTAAAAGAGATTAACCCGAAAAATTCACCGCTAAGCTAATATTTTTGCGCCAATTTACTTGATGTCAATATTTTATGATGAAAATTTTCAAATTTATTTTTGCCCAAATTTGGGCTATTGTTTAAATTTTGAGCAAGCATCTACTGCGTTACTAACTTTTTGAGATACAATAGTATATCTGCAAAGTTAGACGCCTTGTATCTGCATACTCAAAATTTGTGAATTATCCGGGTTAAATATAACAAAAACCACCGGATCCTTTTGAAGAAAACGGTGGTTAAACTCAAATAAAAAATTATCTAAACTAAACAACCTTGGTCATGGCAGTCATCGCTTCTCTCAATTCATAACCAACAACCTCAACCGGATGGTAACGAATGATTTCATTTACAGCGATCAATTGCTGATTATCAACTCCATTATCTTTATCAGCAGCATATTTTTTACCTATCACATCTGCATCGATCTTTTTCATAAAACCACCTAAAAGCGGCTGACAGGCATGATCAAACAGATAGCATCCGTACTCAGCTGTATCAGAGATCGTTCTGTTCATTTCATACAGCTTTTTACGCGCAATGGTATTGGCGATAAGCGGTGTTTCATGTAAAGACTCGTAATAAGCAGATTCATCTATGATTCCTGAATCGGTCATGGTTTCAAAGGCCAGCTCAACACCTGCTTTTACAAAAGCAACCATCAATACACCATTATCAAAATATTCCTGTTCCGGGATCTCTTTATCCGTGGCTTCAGTCTTTTCAAAAGCGGTTTCTCCGGTAGCAGCTCTCCATCTTAACAGATCCTTATCCCCATTTTCCCAGTCTTCCATCATGGTTTTTGAGAATTCACCCGACATGATATCATCCATATGTTTGTTAAACAAGGGTTTCATGATCTCTTTCAGTTCTTCAGCCAGTTCGAAGGCCTTGATCTTGGCAGGATTTGAAAGGCGGTCCATCATATTTGTAATTCCACCGTGTTTCAGTGCCTCGGTAATGGTTTCCCATCCGTATTGTACCAGTTTAGCTGCATAACCCGGTTCAATTCCTTTTTCGATCATTTTGTCAAAACTCAAAATAGATCCGGTTTGCAAAACACCACAAAGTATGGTTTGCTCTCCCATCAAATCAGATTTTACCTCTGCAACAAAAGAAGATTCCAGCACACCTGCCTTATCACCTCCTGTGGCAACAGCATAAGCCTTGGCATAATCCAGACCTTTTCCTTCCGGATCATTTTCAGGGTGAACTGCGATCAGGGTAGGAACGCCAAAACCACGTTTGTATTCTTCCCGAACTTCTGATCCGGGCGACTTGGGGGCCACCATGATCACTGTAATATCTTTTCGTACCTGCATTCCTTCTTCCACAATATTAAAACCATGAGAGTAAGACAATACAGCTCCTTTTTTCATCAATGGCATAATGGCATTGATCACTGAAGTATGCTGTTTATCCGGTGTAAGGTTACAAACCAGATCAGCTGAAGGAATCATTTCCTTATAGGTACCTACCTTAAAATCATTTTCTGTAGCATTCTTATATGATTGTCTTTTTTCTGCAATAGCACCTTCACGAAGGGCATAACTTATATCAAGCCCTGAATCGCGCATATTCAATCCCTGATTGAGCCCCTGAGCACCACAACCAACAATTACTATTTTCTTTCCTTCTAAGGCGGAAACTCCTTCTGAAAATTCAGAAGTATCCATAAATCTGCATTTTCCCAACTGTGCCAGTTGTTCTCTTAACGGCAGTGTATTAAAATAATTTGTCATTCTGTTATTAATATTTTATTAAACTAATTCTTTTTCCAACAGTTCGGTTATCTTCATCTCTTCCTTGGTTACAGAGATTCTCCCCGATCTTACAAACTGCATAATTCCGTATTCAGCCAATCCATCATAAAGCTCCTCAATTTCTTCTTTCCTGCCCGATTTTTCAAGGACAAAGAATTCGGGGTTTACTGTAACGATGCGGGCATTGCTCTTCTTAATGATATTCTGAATCTGCCTTTTTTCAAACAAAAGTTTTGACTTTACTTTAAATAAGGCCGACTGCAGATAGATGGCTTCATCATTGGTATGATAAAACGCCTTGATCACCTCGATTTGTTTTTCGATCTGTTTTATAATTTTTTTAGCCTCATCTTCTGTTATATTTGCAACGATTATAAAACGGGAAACGTGTTCGATCTCTGTACTCGATACGGTTAAACTCTCAATATTGACATGTCTTTTCAGGAAGATTGTTGCAATTCTGTTCAACAAACCTAAATTGTTTTCAGTGTAAACCGAAATGGTATATAATTGTTTTTCCATTTTCTTTTTATTTTAATCTTACATCAGAAACTGAAGCTCCTGAAGGAATCATTGGGAATACATTTTCTTCTTTTTCTACGATAACCTCAACAAAATAGGCATCCTCTGATGCGATCATATCGGCAATGGCATCTTTCAGATCTTCTCTTTTTGAAACACGTTTCGCCTTGATACCATAACCTTCAACAATCTTAACAAAATCCGGATTGGTCATTACAGTTGAAGCATAACGACGATCAAAGAAAAGTTCCTGCCATTGTCTAACCATACCTAAGAACTCATTGTTCAGCACAACGATCTTTACCGGAATTTTAGTTTGCATAATGGTTCCCAGTTCCTGAATGGTCATTTGAAAACCTCCGTCACCGATAAAAGCAACCACCTCTCTGTCTGGACGGCCTAATTTAGCTCCCATGGAAGCGGGTAATCCAAAGCCCATCGTTCCAAGTCCACCCGAAGTGATCTTACTTTTTGTAATATTGAATTTACCGTAACGGCTGGTCATCATCTGATTTTGTCCAACATCCGAAACGAGAATCGCATCCCCGTTGGTTTGTTCATTAACAGCAGCAATTACCTCTCCCATGGTTAATTTTTCCTGAGTAGGTTTGGTTTGCGGATGAATGATACGATCGTATTCGATCTTTCTCAGATCATGGAATTCCTGATGCCATTTCTGATTTTTATTCTTATCGATCAGCGGAATAAGTTCTGCCAGGGTTTCTTTTACAGTACCCAAAACAGCAATATCCGTTTTTACATTCTTATCTATTTCGGCCGGATCAATATCAAAATGAATGATCTTCGCCTGTTTTGCATAGGTATCCAGATTACCGGTTACCCGATCGTCAAAACGCATACCAATGGCAATAAGTACATCACATTCGTTGGTAAGCACATTGGGGGCATAATGACCGTGCATTCCTACCATTCCCATGTTCAGGTTATGATCGGTAGGTAATGCCGAAAGGCCTAATAAAGTGGAAGCAGCCGGAATATCAGCTTTTTCAATAAGATTTCTTAATTCCTCTTCGGCCTGAGCCAGCACAACTCCCTGACCAAATACCACAAAAGGTTTTTTTGCTTTATTAATCATTTCTGCTGCCTCTTTTACCTTTTCAGGATCCATTTCTGGCACGGGATGATAACTCCTTATTTTTTCACATTTTTTATAACTGAAATCGAATTCATCAAACTGAGCATCTTTTGTAATATCGATCAGTACCGGACCGGGACGACCGGATCTGGCGATATAAAATGCCTTGGCAATAACTCCGGGGATCTCAGAGGCTTTTGTGATCTGATAATTCCATTTGGTGACCGGTGTGGAAATACTTACAATATCCGTTTCCTGAAAAGCATCACTTCCCAGTAAATTTGACCCTACCTGGCCGGTGATACATACCAGCGGAGTTGAATCGATCTGTGCATCGGCTATACCGGTAATCAGGTTAGTAGCTCCGGGGCCTGATGTTGCGATAACAACCCCTACTTTTCCTGAAGATCTTGCAAAACCCTGAGCTGCGTGGATCGCACCCTGTTCATGGCGGGTAAGCACATGATGGATCTTATCCTGAACTTTATAAAATTCATCATAAACAGGCATAATGGCACCACCGGGATATCCGAAGATCAGATTTGCTCCTTCTTCGATCAGACTTCTGACAACGGCTTCAGAACCCTGAATTCTCACAGTAGTTTTCTTTTTAAGCTCTTGTTTTACCTCGTTTTCAGGTAACTTTGTTTTGGTTATTGTTTCCATACCTTTAATATTTATTCCTTGAGATATTTCTCTTTTTTAATCTTAATCTATTTTTTTAAACACCGTGTTTTAAGTGTTTCCTCATGATCTTTCCTGCAAACAGTTCAATTCTTTTGGAATTAACCCCAAAAATAAAAAGCCATTTGCACCCTTAATACTACTAATCTGTTTTTTTACAACATCCAATATATACGAACCTTTATTATTACTTTGAATTACAGTGCTTTAACTTATAATATTTACAAAGTTTAAAACAAAAAAAACTTCCTGAAATTAGGAAGTCTTTACTGATTTGCTAAATACCATATCACTTCCTGTTTTTATTCGAAAGAATAATAATAGAAATAATAGTGCTGATATTTAAACCTAAAATATTCATTTTTTATTTGAGTAAATATTTAACAGAACAAATGTAGTATTTTTATTTTAATTTATTCTTAATAATTATTTCAACCGGAATTCCCTGAATTTTACTCTCTAACCACGACAAAATATCGAGATACATAAACGATCTTTTTTCATAAGGATGGTTCTCAAACACCTTTAATTCATCGTACAGTTCTTTAAAGGCTGCTCTGATCTCATGCGGATAAATAGACCCCAGTTTTCTTAAAAATGCCATGATCTTTTTCTGAACGATATGCATATCATCCATCTTGATCAGGAATTTATAGGTTGATTTGATCAGGGCATCAAGATTTTGGTCATAACCCGCTTCATAGTGAGCTACAAGATTAAGTATTCTGCTAAAACACAACAGATCTTCACGCATTTTCAGATCTCTGTTATTGATAATC
Organism: Flavobacteriia bacterium; assembly: GCA_003973375.1. Classification (GTDB taxonomy): domain Bacteria; phylum Bacteroidota; class Bacteroidia; order Flavobacteriales; family Flavobacteriaceae; genus Namhaeicola. Next base: position 2,960 of record QNYL01000173.1, on the reverse strand, counting down.
TTACCCAGATAAAAAATACACATATCATTATCTTGCGCACCAAAATACATACTGGCAATTTTATAATAAAAAACCATAATATGGTGTTCATCAAAGGTTTGCTCTATATACTTAAGTTTTTGCAAAACCTTAGGAACAAATTTTGTCCCTTCTGTAAATTCTCCCTTAAGAAAATATAAATTCAGTTTATTCTGATAATAAATAAGTGTGGCCAGTGATTTGGTATTCTCATTGGTAAAGGATTTCTCATCCCTGTATTCAAGCTTAAATCCATTTAATATTTCTTCAAATTTTACCGAATGTTTTATCAGAAAAAGTGATTCGAGTAAATAATTTATCCCTTTCAGGTAAAAAACAGGATTGGTCTTTTTCATTTGCGGATCGGTAGTAAACAGATCTACCCACCTCTGCGAATATTTATAACAGGAAACAAACTCCTGAATGATAAAATTATACCACAAATACGCCTTATACAAAAATAATTTTTCTTTAAAGCCCAGCTGATCCAACTGATATTCAGGTATTTTTGAGCGAAAGAATTGTGTTACATTTTTATAATCTTCATCGTTTCTTACATAACCTTTTTTTAAAAGAAGTCCGTACAATTGCAATGCCAGATTAGATAACCTACTCAACATAAGTGTTTTGTTACTCAAATCTTCTGATTGACGGGTCAGATCATCAGCCCTCGACTGTAAACTACGGGTGATATACTGTGATTCTATTACTTTTTCCAGCTCAACAATCTCAAATGCCAGATTGTTCTCAAAATTGTTCATGGCCAGATGCTTTGCCTTTTCAAGAACTTTCAGACTTTGCTTATGCAGGCCTTTGTAATACAAGATCGAAGCAAAATCGAGTTGTTCCCTGATTTGCACTTTCGTACTTTGATGTGCGGGGTTTAGCCTTAAACTGATCAGGATCTGTTTGTACAAATGTGCTTTAGCATTGGATAATTGCTGTTTTTTAATATTTGTTCGTTTCAGAATAATACTTTCATCAAATTCATCAAGACGATCCAGCACCATGAACAAGGCCATAAAATTTTTTTCTGCATTTACCCCCAATCTTCCTGCATAGAGCTTAAATTGTCTTTTTTCCGATTTGGATAATGATTTAATCAATAAAAAAAGTGTATCTTTTTTAATCATAGACATCGTAATATAATACAGTTATATATTTGTTTTTCAATATCTTAACTATATGGATATAAGCTTGAATATAGTAAAGAACTGAAAAAGCAAAAACAAAGGTAGTATTAACCTGTTTATTTTTGGATATTAATTGTGATAAAATAATTAAAAAAATGAGTAAAGATAAGGTTCAAATATTTGACACAACACTTAGAGACGGTGAGCAGGTCCCCGGATGTAAATTAAATACCAAGCAAAAATTAGTAATTGCCGAGCGTCTGGATCTGTTGGGAGTAGATGTAATTGAAGCAGGTTTCCCGATCTCGAGTCCGGGAGATTTTGAATCGGTAGCAGAAATCTCTAAATTAGTCAAGAACGCCACTGTTTGTGGTCTTACCAGAGCCAATAAAAAAGATATTGAAGCTGCTGCTCAGGCACTTCAGTATGCTGTAAAGCCTAGAATTCATACAGGAATCGGAACTTCCGATTCACATATCAAATACAAATTCAATTCTACACGTGAAAAGATCCTCGAAAGAGCCAAAGAAGCGGTTAGATATGCCAAAACCTTTGTTGATGACGTAGAGTTTTATGCAGAAGATGCCGGAAGGACCGATAATGAATTCCTTGCAAAGATCTGTGAAGAGGTGATAAAATCAGGCGCAACCGTTTTAAATATTCCCGATACCACAGGCTATTGTTTACCTGAAGAATACGGAGCAAAAATTAAATATTTAAAAGAAAACGTAAAAGGAATTGAAAATGTAACTATTTCATGCCACTGTCATAATGACCTGGGAATGGCTACTGCAAATTCAATTTCCGGAGTAATGAATGGTGCAAGACAGATTGAGTGTACCATCAACGGAATTGGCGAAAGAGCCGGTAATACCGCTTTGGAAGAAGTGGTAATGATCTTAAAACAACATCCTTATCTCAACTTAGATACCAACGTAAATACCCGCTTACTCCACAGTACCAGTCAGCTGGTTCAGGAAAGTATGGGAATCACTGTTCAGCCCAATAAAGCTGTAGTGGGAGAAAACGCTTTTGCTCACAGTTCCGGAATCCATCAGGATGGTGTGATCAAGAACCGTAACACATATGAGATTATGAATCCTGAAGATGTTGGTTTAAGCGAATCTTCTATCATTTTAACTGCAAGAAGCGGAAGAGCTGCTTTGGCATTCAGAGCTAAAAACTTAGGTTATCATTTAACTAAAGATCAGCTGGATGTGGTTTATCCTGAGTTTTTAAACTTTGCAGATATTAAAAAAGAAGTTATTGACGATGATATCCATCAAATTATAGAAAATTGTAATATCTTTATCACGAAAGTAGAAGTGTAAAAAATATTACAAATGGATTTAAACATTGCGATCTTACCGGGTGATGGGATCGGCCCTGAGATCACTGAACAGGCTGTAAAGGTCTTAAAAGCCATTGCGCAAAAATTCAATCATCAGTTTAATTTTATTTATGCAGATGTAGGCGGTGCTGCCATTGATAAAACCGGCAATCCGCTGCCGGATGAAACCCTGAAGATCTGTAAAGAATCTGATGCCATACTTTTTGGAGCTATTGGCGATTTTAAATACGACCAGAATCCGGATGCTAAAGTCAGACCTGAACAAGGACTTCTGAAACTGCGTAAAAGTCTGGGATTATTTGCAAATATTCGTCCTACAGCCGCTTACGAACCTCTTATCCACAGATCTTCAGGGTTTCATCCGGCAGCGGATTGCCGGTTTTATCAATGGCAGCACCGCCTACATCTGCATAAATAAAATTAAACTGATGATTGAATTTTTGCGCAATGGCTTTTAA
>QNYL01000048.1 GCA_003973375.1 Flavobacteriia bacterium | reverse complement strand
TTAACTAATCCCTTTTCGCTCTTCGCTAATCCCTCAAACAGAACTATTTCACAGAGTTCCTCTGAGAATCACTGAGTAACTCAGAAACTTTTGACTTTTGACATTCGACTTTTGACTCAATGAGTTTCTCACTAAAAAAACTAATTATCTGAATTATAGCCCAATAAAAAAGTTATTAATTTTTTCATAGCCTTTCCCCGGTGTGAGATCTTTCCTTTCTCTTCGAGATCCATTTCTGCAAAAGAACGTTTAAAACCCTCCGGCTGAAAAATGGGATCGTAACCAAATCCGGCATGTCCCCTCTTTTCTTTCAGGATCTTTCCTTCACAAACTCCTTTAAAAAGATATTGTTTTCCCTCCAAATTTAAAGCGGCAACTGTAACAAATCTCGCCTTACGATCAGACTTACCCTTCATCTCCTTTAACATTTTTTCTACATTATCCTCATAAGTAGCCTCTTCCCCTGCATAGCGTGCAGAATAAACTCCCGGAGCTCCGTTTAAGGCATCAACTTCCAGACCTGTATCATCGGCAAAACAATCATATCCGTAATTCTTAGTTACATAATCGGCTTTTATTCTGGCATTACCTTCTATGGTATCCGCATCTTCTACAATCTCCTCCGTACATCCGATATCCTTTAAACTCAAAATCTCAATATCATCCGGGAGCATGGCTTTTACTTCTTTAACTTTATTCTTGTTATTGGTGGCAAATACAATCTTCATAATTAATTTTTAAAACAGTAAAAATAAGAAAACCCGAAATTTAATTGTTGTAAGAAAGCGAATATCTTACATTTGTACCCTCAAACAGAATAGTAATGACTGTTGAACAAATTTCAGATCAAATTAAAAAATACCAGGATAAAGGGCTCAGACTCTTTATCAGTTCTTCTTTTCAGAGTCATAGCATTCCCTTGTTACACATCATCAGCAGCATTGATAAATCCATTCCGGTTATATTTATCCACACCGGTTATCATTTTAAGGAAACTCTGCAATTCAGAGATGAAGTTACAAAATTACTCAACCTGAACCTGATCAATGTCTTTCCAAAAGTATCGAAGATCAATCAGAAGGATTGCAATGGAAATCTTTTATATACCTCTGATCCTGATTATTGCTGTTATCTGAATAAAACAGATCCTATGGAAAGTGCTTTGGCCGAATACGATGTCTGGATCAATGGAATAAGAGCCGATCAGAATTCAAACCGGAGTGCAATGAAAATTGAAGAAGAAGCCAAATTCGGTTGCCTTCGTTTTCATCCGGTCCTTGACTGGAACAGTAAAATGATCTACGATTATCAAAAGAAATACGATCTGCCAAAACATCCGCTGGATGCTCAGGGATATGTTAGTATTGGCTGTGAACCCTGTACCCGTAAACCGGATCCGGATGATGAAAGAAGCGGACGGTGGTATGGAATGAAAAAGACCGAATGCGGACTACATCTCGATCTTGTTAAAAAATAAATTATGAAAATACTCATAACCGGTGGAGCCGGATATATAGGAACAGAACTGATCTATGAACTGGATAAAAATCCGGAAGTAAAACAGATCATCATCTATGATAATCTGAGCCGGGGGAATATCAATCTTTTTATAGGCGTCCATAAACTCAGTAAAAAGGTCAGATTTATTCAGGGAGATATACTCGATTCCCGTTTGCTTAAAAAGACCCTTGACGGAATTGATGTAGTATATCATCTCGCCGCAAAGGTAACCACTCCGTTCGCTGATCAGAATCCGCATATCTTTGAGCAGATCAACCACTGGGGAACTGCCGAAGTTGTTTATGCCGTTGAAGAAAGCCATGTAAAAAAATTTATTTATACCAGCAGTGCCTCTGTGTACGGAGCCTCTTCCGAAGAGGTTTCCTCTGATAAGAATCAGCCCAACCCGAGAACATTTTATGGTATTTCCAAATTAAAAGGGGAAGAACATGTAGAACGCCTGATCGAAAAAGATCTGGACACCTACATCATCCGTTGCGGAAATATTTACGGATACAGTAAAAGTATGCGTTTTGATTCTGTGATCAATAAATTTATGTTCGAGGCTAATTTCAAAAACAGAATCTCTGTTCAGGGTACAGGGGAACAGCACCGGTCGTTTATCCATATCGATAAAACTGCAAATATCCTTAGCAAACTCATTTCCAGCGACCTGAAAAAAGGAAAATATGATCTGGTTGAAGATAATCTGAGTATCAATACCATTGTGGAAAATCTGCGACAATTGTACCCCGATCTTGAAATGATGTTTATCAATCAGCAGCTGAAATTAAGAGAATTAAAGGTAAAACCAAACCAGAAGATCAATTCACTTACTGATATACCCAAAAGGACTTTGCTTGAAGTTCTAAATGTTTTCAAAAACGAATTTAGTTTTTAATCCTATCCGTAAAAAAATCCCATTTCAATAAATCTTGAGATGGTCTTTTTAAAACCGGAATCTTTAAAATCTCTATAATCAAAGAAGTTATACAGCAAAAAAACAATACTTTAACTTTAAATGAAAAAAAACCACTTATTTAAAGTGGTTTTTTATCAAAATTTAAACAGAATCTATTCATTCCTGCAGGCGTATATAGCCATAGGTACCATTTTGTTTTAAAATAAGAACATTGATGTATTCTTTATTTTGGTAATAACGCAATAATTGTTCCGCTTCTTTTTCACTTTTCACTCTTTGATCTTCTATGGCCAGTATAATATCTCCATCCCTTAAACCGTATCTGCTTTTCAAATTATTATTAGATAATTTCGCAATTCTCAAACCATAATCTATATCAAATTTGCTTGCATCTCTGCTTGTAATTGGCTCTAATCTACCGAAATAGTAATTTGAAAAGTCGGTTTCTCCATATTTCTCCTTACCAAATTGGTTCTTAAGTTTTACATTTAATATTTTGTCCTTATTATTTCTAAGTACAGTAATCTTTACCTGATCTCCGGGCCTTTTGGTACCTAAAAATCCTTGAAGATCTGAGAATTTTGTAATCGGCACATTGTCAGCCTTAACAATTACATCCCTACTTTTGAGTCCGGCCTTATCTGCGGCACCATTTTCCAAAACCTTGGTAATGATCACTCCCTGAGTTGATGCTACACCATATTTTTCATTATTCTCACCATTGAGTTCATCAAAATTAATTCCCAGATAAGCTCTTTGTACACCTCCGTATTCCAGAATATCCTCAATAACTTTTTTGGCGATATTTGAAGGTACTGCAAAGGAATAACCCACATAACTTCCTGTTTGTGATGAAATAGCAGTATTAATTCCTATCAACTCCCCTCTTGTATTTATCAGGGCTCCGCCACTATTCCCCGGATTTACTGCCGCATCGGTTTGAATAAATGATTCTATTTTATTGATATTGTTTGAGATGTTAATCTCTCTCGCCTTGGCGCTTACAATACCCGCTGTAACTGTGGAAGTCAGGTTGTACGGATTTCCAATTGCCAGAACCCATTCTCCCACTTTCAGATTATTGGAATCTCCAAAGGTCATAAAAGGCATATCCTTTGCATCCACCTTTAATAAAGCAATATCGGTACTTTTATCAATACCAACAATATCAGCACTGTAAGTAGATTTATCATTTAAAGTAATCTCTATCTTTCTTGCCCCTTCAATCACATGATTATTTGTAATGATATATCCGTCAGGAGAAATGATTACTCCGGACCCTGTACCAACAATTACCTGCCCGTTAGCCTTTGGGGAAGATCCGTAAAAGAACTCCACAAAAGGATTTGCAGGTGCGGTTGATAAATTCTTTACGTGAACAACTGCATGAACTGATTTTTCCGCTATATCGGTAAAATCATTAAGACCAGCACCTAAAGCAGTTCTCCGGGCATTAAATGATGTGGGAATTGTATTTGGAATAACTGAATTTGTAGCAGAAGAAACCTTTGTATCAATTTCATTATGATCTACTAAAAATATATAAGAACCCAAAGTCAATGCTCCACCAAGTGCTGAAGCCAATATTAAATTAGCAATTTTCTTCATTGTTTTATTTTTTAATTGGTTTATTTTATATCAAAATTAAAGGAATAATTCTAACGAAATTTTACTTTAACTATACTTTAACACGTCTAATATTTCTTATAAATATTCTTACATTTGCAATATGGAACAAACATTTTTTAAATATCATGGAACTGGTAATGATTTTATAATCGTTGATAACCGTAAAAATATCTTTCCCCGTAACGATAATCAGCTCATTCAAAAATTATGCCACCGGAATTTTGGCATAGGTGCTGACGGGCTGATGTTACTGGAAACTTCTGAAACCTACGATTTTAAAATGGTCTATTTTAATGCTGACGGAAATGAGAGTACTATGTGTGGCAACGGAGGAAGGTGTATTGTAGCCTTTGCACACTCTTTAAATATTTTTGATAAAAAGACTGTTTTTGAGGCAACTGACGGAATACACCATGCCAGAATCGACGAACAAAATGTCAGTCTCGAGATGAAAAATGTGACAAATGTTCAAAATCATAAAGACTATGTCTTTTTAGATACCGGCTCTCCTCACCATGTAGAATTTACAAAAGATCTTTCGCAAATCGACATCTATAACAAAGGAAAAGAGATTCGCTACGGTAAACCTTATTTTGAAGAAGGTACCAATGTAAATTTTGTTCAGCAGGTTGATAAAGATACTTTTAAGGTAAGAACCTATGAACGGGGTGTTGAAAATGAGACCCTGAGTTGCGGAACAGGAGTTACCGCCGTAGCGCTGGCCACTGATTTTCTTCATTTAACAAATTCCGGGAGAATTAACTTACAAACTTTAGGAGGTAATCTAAGAGTTGAATTTAGTAAAAACGATGCAGGTTATCACAAAATATATTTAAGCGGACCGGCAACATTTGTTTTTAAAGGGATTATTGAAATATGAATATTCTGGAGAGCAAGAACCTATTTTTAAGGGCTCTCGAGCCTGAGGATCTCAGTTTTCTGTATGACACAGAGAACAATACCGATTTTTGGAAGGTAAGCGAAACCCTTAAACCCTTTTCAAAATATATACTCAAGAAATATCTGGAAAATTCTCATCTGGATATTTTTGAAGCAAAACAGTTACGGCTGGTAATTGTAAAAAAAGATACGGAAGAAAGAATAGGAATGATCGATCTTTTCGATTATCACCCAAAACATCAAAGGGCAGGAATTGGGATTCTTATACTTAAAGAGTATCAGAATCAGGGCTATGCCAGGGAATCTCTGGAGATCTTTATTAAATATGCCTTTACTTTTATCGGTTTACACCAGATCTATGCCAATATCCCGGTGAACAATAAAAAAAGTATTTCACTGTTTGAAAGTATGAATTTTAAAAGATCAGGTGTTAAAGAGGACTGGATCAAAAAAGAAACCGGTTTTATCAATGTGGCCTTTTACCAGTTAATTAATCAATTGAATTAAAGAATCGTATGAAATCCCGAAAAATATTATGGATATTGCTGTCTGTAATCCTTCTGATCGGCGGAATCTTCAGTTTTCAGATCTATCAAAAGATCAAAGGGAAAAATATAATAAAAGACACCTATATATATATACCCGGCAACGCTACTTTTGATGATGTGGTAGCACTGATCGGACCTTATTTAAAAGACAAAGAGAGTTTTTTATGGGTTGCAGAGAAAAAGAATTATCCGAACAAAATCAGAGCCGGTAAATTTAAGATTGACAAGGGGATGAGCAATGAAGCGCTTGTCAATTACTTGCGAGGCGGTAAACCGGAAACCATTAAACTCACCTTTAACAATCAGGATAATCTGGAAAAACTGGCAGGCAGGGTTGCTCAACAGATCGAAGCTGACTCTACCTCTATTGTAAAGGCTTTAACAGACGAAAATTTTCTTAAAAAGAATCACCTCGATCAAAGAACCGTACTTTCTCTTTTCATTCCTAATTCCTATGAATTTTACTGGAATACTTCAGCAGAAAAATTCAGGGATCGTATGCTGAAAGAGTATAAAAGATTCTGGAATAAAAAACGGCTTGATAAAGCTGCAAAACTCGATATGAGCCCGCTTGAGGTGATCACACTGGCCTCTATTGTACAAAAAGAAACAGCAAAGGTAAGTGAGCGCCCCAGGGTAGCAGGACTTTATCTTAACCGTCTGAAAGACAACTGGCCCCTACAGGCTGATCCAACCGTGATCTATGCCATTAAAGAAAAATACGGTAAGGATACCGTGATCAAGAGGGTATTGAACAAAGACCTGGAGATCGATTCCCCGTACAATACCTATAAAAATACAGGCTTACCTCCCGGACCCATTGCCATGCCGGATATTTCCTCCATCGATGCGGTTCTGAATCCGGAAGAACACCATTATTATTATATGTGTGCCAGTGTTGATAAACCCGGACAGCATGAATTTGCCAAGACCCATCGTCAACATATTATCAATGCGAGAAAGTATCAGAAATGGATTAGTAAACAGGGAATCAACCGTTGATATGAAGGTATTTAAAATTCTGAATAACTTTAAGTTACATTTTAGAATTACTTCTAAAAGAAGCATTCTTCTCAGTATTTTTTTACTTGCTTTTCTTTCCGGATCCGCTCAGCAGAAAACATCCTTTTTCCAGAGATTGGACACACTGAATATAAAAAGAAGAAATGCCATTTTTATTGCTGAAGGCGTTGGTGCTACCACAGCCATAATCGGATTAAACCAATTGTGGTATGCCAATTATCCCCGATCGGGATTTCATTTTTACAATGATAACGGTTCCTGGAATCAAATGGATAAGTTTGGACATGCTTACAGCTCATATTTTATTGGAAAAGTAGGAATGGATTTGCTGGCTTGGTCAGGAGCATCTAAAAAGAATCAGCTGATCTACGGAGCCACGCTCGGTTTTGCTTTTTTAACTACCATTGAGATCTTTGACGGATTTTCGGAAGAATGGGGCTTTTCACCCGGCGATGTTCTGGCCAATGCTTTGGGAACGAGTTTACTTATCGGACAGGAGTTATTGTGGAATGAACAACGAATTCAATACAAATTCTCTTTCCACACCACAGATTTCCCACAGTATTACCCTGAAAAGCTTGGGGAAAATACACTGCAACAGATCATTAAGGATTATAACGGGCAAACCTACTGGCTATCTGTAAATATTTGGTCTTTCTTTAAAGAGAGTAGAATTCCCCGCTGGCTCAATGTGGCTGTTGGATACGGATCTGAAGGTTTACCGGAGATTCATCCCACTCCATACAAGCATCCGGATATGGAAGCCTACCCCACTTTCAGGCAATTTTATGCCAGTATTGATGTAGATCTGACCAAAATACGCACAAAATCACCTTTTTTAAAAACTGTTTTTAATGTGTTTAATTACTTAAAGATTCCTGCCCCAACCCTTGAGATCACTGGTAAAGGCAAGTTTATCTTCCACCCTGTTTACTTCTAAAACACTGCTATTCAAAAATATTAAATATTTGTTAATCTTTTTTTAATCTTATATTTTGCCGTATCTTTGCGGCTGCAAATTAAAATTGTGGTTTAGTATTAGTATTTTTTAAATATTAACTAAACTTTTGAAAAAGATGAAAAGTTACATTTTTTTAGTTGTGTTGAATACTTCAGCCCTGCTAAATTTCCTCAACCTTGATGTACTGTTCAAGTTTAATACTGATCATGTCGTCCGTTATAATTTACCCAAAAACAATGCTATCGTTACAGTATCTAAGGATATTAAACCTTTTAGGGTTTATTTTACTCCTGCTGTTGACAATTCCTTTGTTGGTTTTAAAGAAGCTGTTGCTTTTAAAGAATCCAGAGGAAAATATCATGTTGTGAATTCACTGGGATATATGGGAAAATACCAGTTTGGTAGAACCACCCTGAAACACTTTAAGATTTATGACACAAAAGATTTTTTGAACAATCCAGAATTACAGGAAAAAGTTTTCAGAGCTCTTTGTGAAAGAAATAAATGGAGACTGAGGAATGAAATAGAAAAGAACGTTGGCAAAAAGATCAATGGAATTGAAATTACTGAATCGGGCATTCTGGCCGCAGCACACCTTGCCGGCTCAGGAAATGTTAAAAGGTATTTAAGAAGTAATGGCCGTTTGGTCTTTTCGGATGCCTTTGGAAGTAATATTCAATATTACATGAAGAAATTTGCCGGTTATGATGTTTCATTTATTAAGGCTGAGGAAAATCCAACAATCTAAAACTAAACGTTTTAATTATAAAAGGAGGTATGAGCCTCCTTTTTTTACGCTTTAACCTGGATAATTCACAAATTTTCATCATAAAATATTGATATCAAGTAAATTGGCACAAAAATATTAGCTTAGCGGTGAATTTTTCGGGTTAAATATCAACATGGACTGATCTTGTACCTAAGATTTGTGAATGATAAAAATGGTTGGTCTTTTCTTTAGATCTAGGGTTCTACTCTTCCACTCTTTTACAGGAAGCGTTTTGATGTTTTCTGATTTCAGACTGATATCCGTAGCTATGCACAACAAGGTTGAAGGTGTAAGAACCCGTTTCAGATCGGCAAACATTGCTTCATTGCGATAGGGTGTTTCTATAAATATTTGCGACTGATTTTTCTGTTTAGACAATTTCTCCAGTTCTTTGATAATTACTTTTCGCTTATCCCTTTCAATAGGAAGATACCCGTTAAAGGCAAAATTCTGACCATTCAAACCTGAACTCATCATAGCCATAGTTATTGAAGAAGGGCCTACAAGCGGGATCACACGAATATTCTTTTCGTGAGCCTGAATAACAATACCGGCACCGGGATCCGCAATGGCAGGAACACCGGCTTCTGACAACAAGCCAATATCAGTTCCCTTTAAACATACATTGAGATACTCTTTGGTTTCGAGCTCACTGGTAAATTTATCAAGTAAATATATCTTTAGCCCGGGTTGTGATTTTCTTGGTGTAATTTTTTTGATGAATCGTCGAGCAGACTTTTCATTTTCTACAATAAAATGATCAATATTTTCTACCACTTTTTTTACGGATAGAGGCAAAACCTCAAGAGGTTCATTATCCCCCAGCGTTGTGGGGATTAAGTACAAATTTCCATTACGATCAGGCATAATTATATTTCTTTTGCAATCACTTCACAAGCTTCATCACCTTTCAAAAATAGCACTTGTGCGATACCTTCATTAGCATAGATCTTTGCAGGAAGCGGTGTAGTATTTGATATCTCAATGGTAATATGCCCTTCAAATCCAGGCTCAAATGGCGTAACATTGACGAT
>QNYL01000180.1 GCA_003973375.1 Flavobacteriia bacterium | reverse complement strand
CCCTGCCTTTGCGCATGTTTTATTCTCAATAAAACTTGATAAAAAGAAATCCAGCCGTATCTTTAATTCTATCATTATTGGTTTCGGTATTGTATTCTTATTTAAATACGGTAGTTTTATTTCTTTAGGTTTGATTGCATACGGTATCAACAACATACTTTCACAAATACCCGAAAGAACACTTTTTAAAGGGAAACTGAAATTACCCTATTCTGATAAAATTGCCAACCTGATCAATATCATCATTACCATCTTAATCGTTCTTTACTATTTGACTATTGAATGGATGCCTTTGGGAGCCTCTAATTCAACATTGGTAAATTTCCTTTTTGTGGTACTTATTGTAAGTGTTGTTTTAGGATTCCTGATGTCTATTGTACATTTCTATCCTAAGATCCTCAACTGGAGTCTGGAAAATAAATGGAAATTCCTCAGTATCCCGATCATTGCCGTCTTTTTCGGCATCATGGTTTGGTTAGGTTTTTCAAAGATCTTTGGCTTTATGCCCGAATTTGCAAAGAAAAATGCCGTATGGGCCAGTATAGACAAGACCTTCCCCGGACTGGGAAATGAGTTTATGCCGGCGTTAAACGAAGGGTCTTTCCTTTTGATGCCCACTACCATGCCTCACTCGGGAATTACGGAAAATATGGAAATTATTGCCAGTATTGACAAGCATATGAATTCCATCCCCGAAATTTCTTCTGCGGTGGGTAAATGGGGAAGGGTAAATTCGGCCTTAGACCCTGCTCCTACTTCCATGTATGAAAATACCATCAATTATATTCCGGAATATATGCTGGATGAAAATGGAAGAAGGATCCGGTTTAAAGTAAACGATGATGGTGCTTTTGTTCTGAAAGACGGAACCACTTATAAATATGCTAAGGACAAATTTAAAAAAGTTGATATTAACGAACTTACCGAAGATGAAGACGGAGAATATTTCCGGCAATGGAGGCCAAAGATCAAAAAGGCCGATGACATCTGGAAAGAGATCTTAAAGCACTCTAAATTTCCCGGGCTAACTTCTGCACCAAAATTGCAGCCTATTCAAACCCGGTTGATCATGCTTTCAACAGGTATGAGGGCCCCGATGGGAATCAAGGTTTACGGACCCAATTTAGAGATCATTGAAAAAACAGGTTATGAACTGGAAAAAATATTAAAAGAAGTGCCAAGTGTGGAACCCAGCACCGTATTTGCCGACAGAGTTGTGGGGAAACCTTACCTGGAGATCAAACTCAATCGCCGAAATATGTCCCGATACGGTATGACCGTTAAGGATATGCAACAACAACTGGCTGTTGCCGTTGGCGGAAAACAATTAACCACAACGGTTGAGGGAAGAGAACGTTTCCCGGTAAGAGTACGTTATGCAAGAGAGTTCAGAGACAATCCGGATGACCTGAAAAGAATACTCATCCCAACGCCTTCAGGAGAACAGGTTCCGTTAAGCGAACTGGCAAGTATAAATTATTTACGTGGTCCGCAGATGATCAAAAGTGAGGATACTTTCCTTACTTCTTATGTGATCTTCGACATGAAAGACGGTTATGCAGAGACCAATGTTGTAGAAGAGGCGCAAGCGTTGATCAAACAAAAACTGGATTCAGGAGAGTTTAAACTCCCTGCCGGGGTAACTTACAAGTTTACCGGCAACTATGAGAACCAGATCAGAGCTTCCAAGCGATTGATGATCGTGGTACCTATTTCCCTGGTGCTGATATTTCTGATTCTGTACTTCCAGTTTAAAGAATTTGCACCCTCACTGATGGTTTTCTCAGGGATCTTTGTAGCTTTTTCAGGTGGTTTTATCATGATCTGGCTTTATGGTCAGGACTGGTTTTTAAACTTCGGAATGGCCGGTGTGGAGATGAGAGATCTTTTCCAGCTACATCCCATCAATTTGAGTGTTGCGGTTTGGGTTGGATTTATAGCCCTGTTCGGAATTGCAACGGATGACGGTGTGATCATGGGTACTTATTTAAAGCAGGTATTTGATAAAGAAAAACCAAAAACTATAAAAGATATCCGTTCCTCTATTTTACATGCCGGTACCAAAAGAGTGCGTCCGGCCATGATGACTGCAGCCACGGCGATCATTGCCCTGATCCCGGTACTGACTGCAACAGGAAAAGGAGCCGATGTGGTAATTCCCATGGCGATCCCATCTTTTGGCGGAATGCTGCTCCAGGTAATGACCATGTTTGTGGTTCCTATTTTATACAGCATGTGGAAAGAAGCCTCTTTAAATTCCCAAAATAAGAAATTAAAAAAGATTGAAAAATAAATATTCATTGCGAAGATTCCATTCCCGAAACCTATCGGGATCAGGGATCCCGCAGTAAAAAAATATAACATGAAATATCAAAAATATATAAAACTGATTCTGATTTTATTCTTAACGATTCCCTTTTCAGGAATTGCACAGGAAACTCAGGAAACTTTAGTAGCCTATTTAAAAACAGCGGCCGAAAATAATCCGGGATTAAAAGCAAAATTCAATGATTATATGGCTGCTATGGAAAAAGTACCTCAGGTGGGTACTTTACCCGATCCGCAATTCGCTTTTGGTTACTTTATCAACCCGGTAGAAACAAGACTGGGGCCACAAAAGGCCAGTTTTGGCCTGAAGCAGGCTTTCCCATGGTTTGGATTGCTCGGTGCTAAGGAAGATGTGGCAACAGAAATGGCAAATGCCAAATATGAAATTTTTGAGAACAGTAAATCAAACCTGTATTTTGAGGTAAAAACTTCTTATTACAATTATTACTTTATCGAAAAAGCCATAAAAATTACCAAAGAGAATATGGAGATCTTAAGAATCTTTAAAAATTTATCTCTGGTAAAGATTGAGGGAGGAAATGCTTCCATCGTAGATGAATTGCGTGTGGAGCTCGAACTGAATGATCTGGAAAATCAGCTGGCATTATACATTGATTCCAGAAAAGTAATACAGACTAAATTCAATAATCTGCTGAATCGAGGAGCTTTAGAAAGGATTGACATTCCGGAAAAGCTTTGGGAAGAAAAACTTCCGGAAGACAATCTGACCCTGCTCGATTCGATCTACAGCAACAATCATGAGATAAAAAGTATAGATCACAAATTGAATGCTTTTATGAATCAGGAAATAGCTGCAAAAAAAGAAGGTTTACCCAAATTTAATATTGGCATCAATTATAACATAATCGGTAAGAATCCAAATTCTACCGATTCGAGAAATGGTGATGATGCCCTGCTGTTTCCATCCATTGGGATCAGCATCCCGATCTATAGAAAAAAGTACAAATCGATGATCAAGGAAGCGCAATATCTACAGGCTTCAGAGCTTGCTAAAAAAGAAGATAAACGAAATACACTGAACACCGTTTATGAAAATACCTTTAAGGATTTTAAAGACAGTGACCGGCGGTTGTTTCTGTATAACAAACAGTCGGATATTGCCAAAAAAGTACTCGATGTTCTGATTACTTCCTATTCTACCAATTCAAAGGATTTTGAAGAGGTTTTACGAATTGAGCGGCAGTTATTAACCTATAAACTGGCAGAACAAAAGGCTTTAACCGATAAAAATGCTGCTGTTGCATTTATCAGTTATCTCCTTGGAAATTAAATCCAGGCTCCTCTTCAGAGGGGATAGTCCGACGAAAGGAGGACCAGGCAATAACAAAACATGTTAAAAAATAAAATATAATAAAATGAAAAAATATAAAAATTATATCATCGCTGCCGGAATTCTGATCCTGGGGATCATTATTGGAAATATTACTTCCGGCGATAAGGGAGAAACCTCATCAAATAATTCAGAAGAACACAATTATGTTCAGGATCCGGTTACAAAACTATGGACCTGCTCCATGCATCCTCAGATTAGAAAAGAGAAACCGGGAAACTGCCCGATCTGTGGTATGGAACTGATTCCGCTTGACGAATCAAAAGATTCAGGGGAAAAGATTGCGGGGAATGAAATCGTTTTAAGTCCGGAAGCCATCCAGCTGGCAAATATTCAGACCACGGTTGTTACACGCTCTAAAGCCACCAAGGAAGTACGCCTGCTCGGAACCGTTAAACCTGATGAAAGAAGACTGTACTCTCAGGTAGCTCATTTTCCGGGGAGAATAGAAAAACTTTATGTAAACTTTACCGGTGAAAAAGTAAGAAGAGGACAAAGAATTGTTCGTTTGTATTCCCCTGAACTGATCTCTGCACAAAAAGAGCTTTTTGAGGCATTAAAATCTAAAGATATTTATCCTCAGTTACTCAAAGCTTCCAGAAATAAACTGAAATTATGGAAGATAACCGACAAGCAAATTGATGCGATGATCAAACGGGGAACTGTACAGGAACAAATCGATATCCTGTCCGATTACAATGGTTATGTTATGAAAAAAAATGTAGAGCTGGGAGACCATGTAATGGAAGGAATGAATTTATTCGATATTGCCAATCTTGATACCATCTGGATCATGTTTGAAGCTTATGAATCAGATATTCCGTGGATCAAGAACGGAGATGTGGTTAAATTTACAGTTCAGGCCATCCCCGGTAAAGAATATACAGGAAAGATTACTTATATCGATCCGTTTGTCTCTCCAAATTCAAGAGTGGCCAAAGTACGGGTAGAAGTTCGTAATCCGGGTCATAAATTGTTACCTGAAATGTTTGCAAACGGAATTGTGAAAGCAAAACTTACCAACAAGACCAATGCTTTGATCATTCCAAAATCAGCCATTTTATGGACCGGTAAAAGAGCTGTGGTATACGTTAAGGTACCCCACGAAAAAACCATCTCTTTTGTTTACAGAGAAGTGATCCTCGGAGCAGACCTGGGTCAGTTCTATATTGTTGAAAAAGGACTGAAAGACGGTGAAGAGGTTGCTACCAATGGTGTATTCAGGATTGATGCTTCTGCACAACTGTTAGGTCAGAAAAGCATGATGAATCCCGAAGGTGGAAAAGTAAATACCGGAATGGCCGGAATGGATATGGGAGGTGATGATAAAAAAGAGGAAGCCAAAAAGGAAGAGGATAAGGACAAAGATATGAGCGGTATGATCATGATTGATAAATCAAAGATAGATCCTGCATTTAAAAAACAACTTGGAGTTGTTGTTGACGAATATATCAAACTTAAAAATGCGCTTACCCGCGATGATGCTCAGGCTGCCCTTGCACAATCCGGAAAGATCAAAAAAGCGGTAGATCAGGTAGACATGCTTTTGTTGCTGGGAGATGCTCATAATGTTTGGATGAAAGCCCTGAAACAGATCAATAAGAATATAGCTGATATTCAGAACAGCAGCAACATTGAGGTTCAAAGAAAATCCTTTGGATTACTGGGGAAAAACCTGTCTGATGTGATTGATATGCTGGGGATTGAAACTCCGGGGAAGAAAACAGTTTATCTCGAGTTTTGCCCTATGGCAGATGATAATAAAGGGAGTTTCTGGCTGAGCTACGATAAGGAGATCTCAAATCCGTTTTTCGGACAGACCATGCCTACCTGCGGAGAAGTAAAAAAGGAATACAAATAGATTAAAAAATACCAAAGTTCAGAAAGATGAAAGAGCTATCATCAGTATTACTAAAAAAGGTGCTCACACCGGAAGAAGCGGAAACGGTTTGATCTATGTAGTTGATGCTTCTGAAAAAATAAGAATTAGAGATTAAAAAAACCAAGATCATGTTAGAAATAAAAGAATTACAAATTAAAGGTATGGTATGCCGAAGATGTTTAAGCACTGTAAGAAGAGAACTCGAAGCTCTGGGTGCTGAAATAGTTGACCTTGAACTGGGTAAAGTCATTATAAAATACCCTGAAAACAGCATTAAAACTGAAGATATTGAAAAAGCACTGATCAGGAATGATTTTGAACTTTTAACCGATGAAGAGAACAAGACCATTGAAAAAATTAAACTGATCCTTATTGATCTGGTAGATCATACGCCACTGATCATGAAGATGAATTTATCAGAGAAACTGGTAAATAGTTTAAATAAGGATTATACCTCTTTAAGTAAACTATTTTCCAGAATAGAAGGCATCACCATCGAAAAATACTTTATTCAGTTAAAGATTGAAAAAGCCAAGGAATTTATTCAGTATGATCAGTTGAATTTCACTGAAGTTGCCTATGAGCTGGGATACAGCAGTGTAAACTATCTGTCTAACCAGTTCAAGCAAACAACCGGGATGAGCATGAGTGAATATAAGAAGCTATCCGACTGGGACAGAAAACCTTTGGATAGAATCTTATAAAGATCAACCATAATCCTGTATAAACAAAATACAGGATTAGAATACTTTTACACTATCAAAATCATTAACACAGAAATCATGAAACACATTTATAAAGTCACCGGAATGACCTGTACAGGTTGTAAATCGGGAGTTGAAAATGCTTTGGAAAATCTTAACGAGGTGATCAGCGTTACAGCAGATCTTGAAAAGAAAGAAGCGGTGATTGAAATGAAAAAGCATATACCTCTTGAAAAACTTCAGGAAACCCTGTTAAAAGCCGGACTTCATTATACAATTTCCATGCCTGGCAATCATAAAACCACTACACCTGACCAGCATCACATCAAAAAAATTGTCGATGGCAACGGCATTTTTTATTGCCCCATGCATTGTGAAGGGGAGAAAACCTACGATAAATCCGGTGATTGTCCGGTTTGTGGTATGGACCTGATCGAACAACCTAAAATGGTGCAAAGTGTTCAATATACCTGCCCGATGCATCCCGAAATAATCAAGGAGAGTCCTGGTGATTGTCCGATATGCGGAATGGATCTTGTTCCGGTGGAAGCCGATGAGCCGGAAGAGAACAAAACCTACAAGGAACTCTTGAAAAAAATGAAGATCTCTTTGTTATTTACCCTTCCGATCTTTTTAATCACGATGGCTGAGATGCTGCCCAATAATCCTTTACTGAATATCTTTCCGCAAAATACCTGGAACTGGATACAGTTCACGCTTTCCTTACCCGTAGTTTTCTATGCCACATGGATGTTTTTTGAGCGCGCCTGGAAATCTATCATTACCTGGAATTTGAATATGTTTACCCTGATCGGGATCGGTTCGGGAATTGCCTTTGTTTTTAGCGTGTTTGCATTGCTGTTCCCGGATGTATTTCCGGATGATTTTAAAACTGAAAGCGGAACTGTTTTTGTGTATTTCGAAGCGGTAACCGTTATTCTTACACTGGTGCTTTTAGGACAATTGCTCGAAGCCCGTGCACACAGCCAGACCAGTGGCGCCATAAAAGAACTGATGAAACTTGCCCCCACGCAGGCAACTCTGGTAACTGCAGAGGGAAAAGACAGAATCATATCCATTCACGATATAAAAAAAGGAGATCTTTTACGGGTTAAACCCGGAGAAAAAATTCCCGTTGACGGCAAAATAACCGAAGGAGAGAGTCCTGTTGATGAATCGATGATCACCGGAGAACCTATTCCGGTTGATAAAGGAGCAGGAGATCCGGTTACCTCCGGAACCATTAACGGCAACAGATCTTTTGTGATGATAGCCGAAAAGGTAGGCTCTGAAACCTTACTTTCACAGATTATACATATGGTAAATACAGCAAGCAGATCTAGAGCTCCTATTCAGAAGCTGGCCGACAGGATCTCAAAATATTTTGTTCCCATTGTAGTAATAATCTCTGTGATTACCTTTTTTGTATGGAAGATATTTGGGCCGGAACCGGCTTTGGTCTATGCCTTTGTTAATGCCATAGCCGTATTGATCATCGCCTGTCCGTGTGCACTCGGCCTGGCTACTCCCATGAGTGTAATGGTAGGCGTGGGTAAAGGAGCACAAAGCGGAATTTTGATCAAAAATGCAGAAGCACTCGAAAATATGAATAAAGTCAATGTATTGATTACCGATAAGACCGGTACGATTACAGAAGGTAAACCCTCCGTTGAGAAAGTAGTGAGTGTTACTTCACAAAAAGATACTGATCTTCTGCAACGTATCGCATCACTCAATCAATACAGTGAACATCCTCTGGCAGAAGCTATCGTAAAATACGGAAAAGAAAAAAATATCAAACTGATGGATATTGATCATTTTAAGGCCATATCGGGTAAGGGAGTAACAGGAAAACAAAAAGATCAAAATATTGCTCTCGGAAACGATAAACTGATGGAAGAAATCGGAGCGGAAATTCCCGAAAAACTATTAAAAATGGTTGTTTCAGAACAAAAAATGGGAAAAACAGTTTCTTACATTGCCATTGATAAAAAGGCTGTGGGGTATGTGAGCATAACAGATGCGATAAAATCCACAAGTAAAGAAGCGATTAAGAAACTGATCGATGAAGGAGTAGAAGTAATCATGCTGACCGGTGACAATAAAAATACCGCGAAAGCAGTGGCTGACGAACTGCATTTAAGCGATTACAGGGCGGAATGTCTTCCCGGGGATAAACTCAAAGTAATTGAGAAATTACAGAAAAAAGGAAAGATCGTAGCCATGGCTGGAGACGGCATCAATGATGCCCCTGCACTGGCACAGGCAGATATCGGAATCGCTATGGGAACCGGAACAGATGTAGCCATAGAAAGCGCTGAGATCACTTTGATCAAAGGAGATCTGCAGGGAATTGTTAAAGCAAAAAATCTGAGTCATGCTGTTGTAAAAAACATCAAACAAAATCTGTTTTTTGCTTTTGTTTACAACATCATAGGTGTACCTATAGCTGCAGGAGTTTTGTTTCCGGTATTCGGAATTCTGTTGTCACCGATGATCGCAGCTGTTGCCATGAGTTTTAGTTCGGTTTCGGTGATTACCAACTCTTTAAGGCTTAGAAGTGCTCGTCTATAACGTTCTGTTTTTTAGTTATTATTCAGATTTGATTCCTGTTTATAAACAGATGATCTTATCCTGTAAAATATTTTATCCATAAGATCTTTACCGTATTAAATACCTTTTACATATTTTTTTTTGTATTTTCACACCAATATCATATATCATCATGAGTAAATTACGAAACCTTTTGATCCTGCTTATTTTTATAAGTGTATCATCTTGTAAACAAAAAGAAACTGAAAAGTCAACTCCTGTAAGCACTAAAGAAAAGACTGAAAAAGTTGAAATAAAAGAGACCAGACCTCATATCACACTTAAACTCAAATGTACTAAGGGATATGATATTGCTTTTTAAAACAATAAACGATGAAAAAACGTTTTAATAAAATACTTACAGTAATAACCGCTGTTACATTTGTGGCAGCTTTTGCTATTAACATACAGGCTTCATTAAACGACCCGTTTGCCGGGATGAGTGATGAAGCGTTGGCACAAACGACTTCTGACATATCAGGAGAAACAACTGGT
>QNYL01000205.1 GCA_003973375.1 Flavobacteriia bacterium | reverse complement strand
ATTTAGTCACTTGCACCTCAGCGGCACAGGAATAGGCGATCTGCTGGATGTCAGACTGATGCCGGTAAATAAAAAATTAGACCTTTCAAAAGAGGTAAAAAGCAGGGATGATCTGCCCTACAAATCTCATTATTCTCATAATGATGAAGTAGCGGAGGCCGGATATTACAGCATTTTCTTAAAGGATTTTGGTATAAAAGCCGAATTGACCTCAGATCAGAGAACCGCTTTTCACAGATATACTTATAAGAAAAATGATCAGGAATCCGTAGTACTCGACCTGGGTTTTGCTATCAACTGGGATAAAGTTCTGGAAAGCTCTATTACAGTTGAAGATGAATTTACCGTATCAGGATATCGTTTTAGTACCGGATGGGCCAAAAACCAAAAAGTGTTCTTTGTAGTCCGGTTTTCCAAGCCTATAACAGCTTTTGATCTGATAAAAGATGGAAAATATATAAAAGAAACAAAAAATATTTCAGGGATTAAATCTACAGCCCAGTTGTTTTTTGATAAAAATAAAGAGGTACCGCTGGAGGTTAAGGTAAGTGTTTCTTCTGTAAGCATTAAGAATGCAAAAGAAAATATGACCGGAGCCAAAAACGAATTTAAATTTGATCACGCTAAAAGCAATGCACAAAAGATCTGGAATAAAGATCTTTCAAAAATTATAGTTGAAACTCCGGCAGATTCCTTAAAAACAATTTTTTATACTGCCTTATTTCATACTCAGGTAGCACCGGTTACTTTTAATGATGCCAACGGAGAATATAGGCTGGAGAACGACTCAATTGTTTCCTCAGAAGGCAAGACAGCATATTCTACATTATCTCTTTGGGATACTTTCAGGGCAGAACACCCGCTTTTAACAATTGTAGATCCTGAAAAAGTTTCCGATATGATCAACTCTATGCTGATGTATTATGATGAAAGAGGTACCTTACCGGTATGGACACTCTACGCCAATGAGACCAATACCATGACAGGCTACCATTCTATTCCCGTTATTGCGGAAGCTTACCTGAAAGGGATCAGAGGCTTTGATATTAAGAAAGCTTTTAAAGCCATGAAAAATACCATGATGGGAGACGAAAGGGGATTAAAGTTTTATAAAAAATACGGTTATATTCCTTATGATAAGCTGGATGAATCCGTTACCATTACACTGGAATATGCGTACGATGACTGGTGTGTGGCGCAAATTGCCAAGGAACTGGGGGAAGAAGAGGATTATAAATATTTTTTAAACAGGTCAAAGTCCTATCAGCATTTGTTTGATCCGAAATCAGGGTTTATGAGAGGACTATCCACTGACGGAAAGAGCTGGCATGAACCTTTTGATCCAAAATTCTCTGCCCACAGAGTTCATGCCGACTATACTGAGGGAAATGCTTGGCAACACAGTTGGTTCGTTTTACAGGATACACCAAAACTGGTAGAAATGCATGGTGGAAATGCTAAATTTTCTAAAATGCTCGAACAATTATTTGCCGAATCTTCTGAGTTAAAAGGAGATAATGTTTCTCCTGATATTTCAGGTTTGATCGGTCAATATGCCCATGGGAATGAACCGAGTCATCATATTGCCTATATGTTTAATTTTTCAGGGCAGCCCTGGAGAACACAGTATTGGGTAAGAGAGATCTTAAAAACACAGTATTTTACTACTCCTGACGGATTAAGCGGTAATGAAGATTGCGGACAAATGTCGGCCTGGTACGTTTTCAGCGCCATGGGATTGTATCCGTACAATCCTGCCTCGGGAGAATATCAGATCGGTAGTCCGGTTTTTGAAAAGACCACAATAAAGATATCTGATAAAGTAAACTTTACAATTATTGCCGAGCATGCATCGCCTGAGAACATTTATATACAATCGGCTACATTAAACGGAAAAGAATTTAACAGGACTTTTATAACTCATAAGGAAATTCAACAGGGAGGAGAACTTCATTTTATTATGGGAAATAAACCAAACAAAAACTGGGGAATTAAAAATTAAAAATAATTATAATGGATCTAATTGATATTTCGATCATATTACTGTATATCTTAATAACCCTTTTCGTTGGTATTTGGGTATCAAAAAAAGCATCTAAAGGATTAAAATCATATTTTTTAGGGGGAAATGACATTAAATGGTACTTTCTGGGGCTGAGTAACGGCTCCGGGATGTTTGATGTCTCGGGTACTGCATGGATGGTAGGAATACTGTTTCTGTACGGTGTAAAAAGTTTTATGTTTATGTGGATGTGGCCCATCTGGAATCAGATATTTGTGATGATGTTTCTTGCTGTGTGGATACGCCGGTCGAACATTATGACAGGATCTGAATGGATCTTAACCCGCTTTGGCGATGGTAAAGCGGGAAGAGCCTCACATATTATTGTTGCTATTTTTGCCATTGTGGCAGCCATCGGTTTTATAGCTTATTTTTTTGAAGGCGTTGGTAAATTTATGACTGTAATTTTACCTTGGGATATGACCTTTGTGGTTGGAGGCCATCAGATCTTCACCTCAGCTCAAAGCTACGCACTGATCATTATTTTCTTAACAACTATTTATACCATCAAAGGAGGAATGTTCTCGGTAGTGGCTACTGAAGTTTTACAGTATCTTATCATGGTTATTGCCAGTGTGATCGTTGCCGGATATACTTTCTTTATAATTTCTGATGCAGATATCAACAGTATCATCACTCCCGAGTGGAAAAACGTTTTCTTTGGATGGGAGTTCGGAGATCAGTGGGCCGGAAAATTTGCAGAATTTAATAATCTGATCGATTCTGAAGGCTATAAAATGTTTGGAGCATTTATTGGTATGACACTTTTTAAAGGCTTCTTTGCCAGTATTGCAGGTCCTACACCAAGTTTTGATTTTCAGCGAATTCTATCAACAAAAACCGTTAAGGAAGCTGCTTATATGAGTGGTTTTACCAATCTGATCCTTTTTATTCCTAGATATCTGCTAATTGCCGGTATAGTTGTTATTGCTATTGTGGCGCTTGGGCCCGGTTATGCGGCCAATGGAACCTTAACCGGAAGTGAACTCGAACTTTTATTACCCAAAGTGATCAATTTTCATATTCCTGTAGGAATGAAAGGATTGCTTCTCGCAGGATTACTGGCCGCATTTATGTCTACATTTTCGGCTTTTGTTAATGCGGGTCCTGCCTATATTGTAAACGATATCTATAAAAAATATTTTAAACCAAAAGCTACGCCGCAACATTATATTAAAGCAAGTTATATCGCTTCATTTTTAGTGGTTGGACTTGGTGTATTCATGGGTTTTTATGCAGAATCAATCAATTCACTTACCTTATGGATCACCAGCGCTTTATTTGGAGGTTATGTTGCGGCTAATTTTTTAAAATGGGTCTGGTGGCGTTTTAATGGCTGGGGATATTTCTGGGGAATGTTATCCGGATTGATCATTGCCTCTGTCCAGTTCTTTTTAGAGCAGAATAAAGCAAATCTCGATCCTGATTCCTTTTTGTATCACCTGATCAGCATACCTGCGATCTACCTTTTCCCGATCATTTTTGGTTTCTCGTTACTGGGTTCGTTTCTGGGTACTTATTTAACAGAACCAACCGATATGAAAGTCTTAAAAGCATTTTATAAAAATGTAAAACCATGGGGCTGGTGGGAACCTGTTTACCAGGAGATCAAAAAAGAAGATCCTGACTTTACTAAAAATAACGATTTCTGGCTGGATATGTTCAATGTAACTATAGGAATTATCTGGCAATCCTCTATGATATTGTTGCCAATTTATTTTATCTTTAGGGATTACCCAAAAACAGGAATTGTTTTTGCAGTGTTTATTGTAACCAGTCTGATATTGAAGAAAACCTGGTTAGACCGGGTTAGAAAAATTCCAAATTAAAAATATATAAATTATGAATATTAAAAAAATGCCCTGGGAAGACAGACCCGAAGGATGTAATGATATACTTTGGAGATATTCAAAGAATCCGATCATCGATCGTTATGCCATCCCAACTTCCAACAGTGTTTTTAACAGTGCTGTTGTACCTTATAAAGATGGTTTTGCCGGAGTATTCCGTTGCGATAATAAAGCCGTTCAGATGAATATCTTTGCAGGTGAAAGTGATAATGGTATCGATTGGAAGATCGAACATGAACCGATCAAAATGAAGCCCGGAAATACCGATATGATCGATTCCGATTATAAATACGATCCGAGAGTGGTTTTTATTGAAGATCGTTACTGGATCACCTGGTGTAACGGTTATAATGGTCCGACAATTGGAATTGGTTATACCTACGATTTTAAGGATTTCCATCAATGTGAAAATGCCTTTCTTCCGTTTAATAGAAACGGTGTTTTGTTTCCAAAAAAGATCAATGGAAGATACGCCATGCTAAGCCGGCCAAGTGATAACGGTCACACTCCTTTTGGTGATATCTTTATCAGTTACAGTCCGGATATGAAATACTGGGGAGAGCATCGCAGGGTAATGAAAGCTACACCTTTTGAGGAAAGTGGCTGGCAAAGTACAAAGATCGGTGCAGGCCCTATACCTATTCTGGTTGATGAAGGCTGGCTGATGATCTATCACGGGGTAATTACAACCTGTAATGGTTTCCGATATGCTATGGGCGCAGCAATTCTCGATGAAGAACACCCTGAAATTGTAAAATACAGAACCCGTGATTATTTGCTTGGTCCTGCTGTAGATTATGAAATGATCGGAGATGTTCAAAATGTGGTTTTTCCTTGTGCAGCACTGCATGATCTGGAAGAAGATAAAATTGCCATTTATTATGGTGCCGCCGATACCGTGGTGGCGTTAGCTTTTGGATACATTAGTGAAATAGTAGAGCACACAATAAAAAATAGCATATAAAATGAAATTGTTTTTTAACTTTTTTTTATACGGATTAGTAATTATTCTTTTGGTTAGTTGTGGCACTTTTAAAAAAGTAAAAAAATCAACGGTTACAGATATTTCACCAAAAAAATATATTGCTTATTACACACCGAAAGTCATAAATATTGACGGCAAATTAAACGAAGAAGCCTGGAAAAAGGCACCCTGGACAGAATTATTTATTGATATAGAAGGTAAGAAAAAACCAAAATATAATACACGTGCCAAAATGTTATGGGATGACACCTACTTCTATATTATAGCAGAATTAGAAGAACCTCATGTTTGGGCAGATATTACCAAACACGATGCTATTATTTTTCACAATAATGATTTTGAAGTCTTTGTTGAACCTGATAACAACGGGCACGACTATTATGAACTGGAAATTAATGCCCTAAATACCACATGGGATTTGTTTATAACCGAACCTTACCGAGAATTAGATAACTATGCGGTTAACGATTTTGAAATAAAAGGTCTAAAATCGGCAATTTCAATTAACGGAACACTTAATAACCCTAATGATATTGATAAGGGGTGGGTAGTAGAAATGGCAATACCTTGGGAAGTTTATAAAAGATCATATTATGAGAATATAGTACCCAGAGATAAATTTTGGAGAGTTAATTTTTCTAGGGTAAATTGGGATCATACCATTCATAACGGTAAGTATTCACGTAAAACCGGAAATGATGGTAAATTTTTACCGGAGTATAATTGGGTATGGTCGCCACAAGGAGTGATTAATATTCATGAACCTGAAAAGTGGGGGTATGTATATTTTTCATCGAAAAAAATAGGCGAAAAAGACAGTTTTTCTATTCCGGATGACGAGCGTATAAAATGGAAGCTTTTCGAGTTTTATAGAAAACAAAAGTCATATTATTTAAAGCACAGTCAATGGATTACTTCTCTTGATAAACTCAATGCCAAAGAATTTACCGTTCTAGGCAAATTAATCCAACCCCGAATGGAAAATCACAGCCAAGGATTTGTCATTATTGTAAAAAGTCCATTTACCGGTAATGAAATTATCATCAATGAAGAAGGAAAGCTAACAGTAAAAAAATAAAATTATGAGAATTATTAATCATTTTGTTCTATTTGTACTGATTTTTATGGTAACATCATGTGCATCTACAAAAAAATCTGAAACATCATCCGTTGCAAGAGAAAATTTCACTTTTGGCACCTGGATTACAGCTGAGAAAGACAAATCTGATGCAGAGTACATCAATGAATTTAAAAAGTATAAAGCAGGGGGAATTGATGAAGTGCTTATTAACACGAATACAGATCCAAAAGTATTAGCCCATTTAGTTCCCCTAGCTAAAAAAGAAGGATTAAAAGTACATGCTTGGATTATGGCGATGAACAGGCCATATGATTCCATTGCTTTACAACATCCCGAATGGTATGCGGTAAGCAAAGAGGGAAAATCCTGTTATGATACACGGCCTTATGTAGATTATTATCAGTGGTTGTGTCCGACAAGAAAAGAATCAAGAGCCTATGTACTGCACCTGGTAGATGAACTGGCCAAGATAGACGGTATAGAAAGTGTTCATTTAGATTATATCCGTTTTCCTGATATATTCTTACCCATTAGCCTGTTGCCCAAATACAATCTGGTACAGGATGTGGAATTACCGGAATATGATTTCTGTTATTGTGATGTGTGTATTGCTGAATTTGAAAAGATCCATCACAAAAACCCTTTAAAAAGTCATAATACATCCATTGATATGGAGTGGAAACAGTTTCGTTTGAACGCCATTAAAAAAGTTGTTGATGATGCCTACGATATTGTTCAAAAGCATGGAAAAAAACTTACAGCAGCTGTTTTTCCTTATCCGGAAATGGCCGATCATATGGTACGTCAGCGATGGGATAAGTGGAATATCGATAAAGTATATCCGATGATCTATCACGGTTTTTACAATGAAGAGATCGACTGGATCGGTTTTGCCACAGCCCAGGGGGTAAAAGATCTGAAAGGAATGCATACCGAATTAAGCACCGGAATCTATATTCCTTCTTTCAAATCGGGAGCCGAGTTAAAAGAAGCAATTCTGTATGCAAAGAACAATGGTGCCGTTGGAGTTACTTTCTTTGATGGTCCTGCATTGACCCCGGAATATCTAAAAACAATTAAAGAGACCAAAGCAGGCCTGAAATAAATTTTTATGGTTCGTAAATTCTTGATATCTGTTCTGTTATTTGCACTGTTAACAGGCTGTGAAAAGAAAAGTATTGACCATACCCAAAGCCGTCTAACCGATTTTGTAAATCCATTTATAGGAACCGACGGCCCCGGAAATACTTACCCGGGGGCAACTGTTCCTTTCGGGATGGTGCAACTTAGCCCTGATATAGGAATTCCAGGCTGGGACAGAATTGCAGGATATTACTATCCCGATTCGATCATCAGTGGATTTAGCCATATGCATTTAACCGGAACCGGTGCCGGAGATCTTTATGATATTCTGGTAATGCCTACCAACAGCCGATCTTCAAAAAAGATCAAAGAAAACGGATACAGACCTTATTCGCGTTATTCACACGATAAGGAAGAAGCTTCTCCGGGATATTATTCTGTTGATCTTCAGGATTTTGGTATCAAGGCTGAACTTACTGCAACCAGAAGAACCGGTGTACAGCGCTATACTTTTCCTGAAGATAAACGATCAGCAATTACAATTGATTTGGGCTATGCCTTAAACTGGGATGCGCCAACAGATACCTATATTAAGATTGTTGATAAGAAAACGATAGAAGGATACCGGAAATCGACAGGTTGGGCAAAGGATCAGCGGGTATTTTTTGTGATGAAATTCTCTAAACCTTTTATGAGATACAGCCTCTATTCAAATGATACTTTGCAAAAAACAAACCAGGTTAAAAGTAAGAATACCAAGATAAAATTGTGGTTTAATACAGCCGATAAGGAGCAGATCACTATTAAAACAGGGTTGTCAACCTCAAATATTGAAGGAGCAAAAAAATCTCTTGAGACTGAAGTAAAAGATAAAAGCTTTGATCAGATTCGAAAAGAAGCCTCCGATATCTGGGAGAAACAACTGCAAAAAATTGAAATAGAAACTTCCGATAAGGAAGCAAAATCAATTTTCTATACCATGATGTATCAGAGTATGCTGGCTCCGACCTTGTTGAGCGATACAGAGGGTTTTTATAAGGGAGCCAACGGGAAAATTGAAAAGGCAGACGGATTTGACAGATATGATACCTTTTCCCTCTGGGATACTTACAGGGCTGCACATCCGCTGTACACCATCCTTCATCAGGAAAGGTTTTCTGATATGATACAGTCATTACTGGCCCATTATAAAGAAACCGGTTTGTTACCGGTCTGGTCCCTGCAGGGAAATGAATCCAATATGATGATCGGTTACCATGCGGTACCGGTAATTGTGGATGCTTATTTTAAGGGAGTTAAGGGTTTTGATAAAGATCTGGCTTATGAGGCTTGTGTAAAAAGTGCCAATGATTCATCAAGGCAGATTCCGGAATACATAAAACTGGGTTATGTTCCCATCGATAAGGAAAACGAGAACTGGTCGGTTTCTAAAACGCTGGAATACGCTTATGATGACTGGTGTATTGCACAGTTTGCCAAAGATCTGGGTAAGGAAGAGGATTACCGCTACTATCTTAAAAGATCGGAGAACTGGAGGAATGTTTATGATTCAGCCAGTACTTTTATGAGGCCGAGATATAAAAACGGAAAATTTATAGATCACTTTATTGCCAAAGAGTACACTCCTTATTTCTGCGAAAGCAATGCCTGGCAATATTTTTGGTATGTACCGCAGAATGTAGAAGGACTGATCACTTCTGTTGGAGGTAAAGTTCCTTTTGAACAGAAATTAGATTCAATGTTCAGTTTTGATCCGTTACCGGAGGATAAATTACCTATTTTCAGTACAGGGATGATCGGACAATATGCGCACGGTAATGAGCCGAGCCATCATGTGGGGTATCTGTATAATTTTATTGGGAAGCCCTGGAAAACACAAAAAATAATCCGTCAGATCCTGGATACTCAGTATAAAAACACTCCGGACGGGCATTGTGGTAATGAAGATTGCGGACAAATGTCATCGTGGTATGTTTTTAGTAGTTTAGGTTTTTATCCGGAAAATCCGGCTCAGGGTATTTACAATATTGGTTCTCCTTATTTTAATAAAGCAATTCTACATCTGGAAAATGGAAAAACCTTTACCGTCGAAGCAAAAAATAATTCAAAAGAAAATAAATATATTCAATCCATTGAACTGAATGGCAGAGGTCTGAACAGAACCTATTTAAAGCATTCAGAAATAATGGCCGGAGGAAAACTCATCTTTGAGATGGGGCCTCAACCTAACAAGGAACTTACGGGTTCTGATAATAATTATTTGTCAAGTAAAATATATAAATGATGAAAAGTAAAAGTTTATTACTATTAGTGATTTTTTCAATAACATTTTGGATTTCCTGTACTTCACCGGTACAAAAGGACTTTACAAAAGACGAAATATCGATTATTCCCGAACCTGCCGAAATGAATTTAAAGAAGGGCAGTTTTGAGATCACAATAGACACAAA
>QNYL01000181.1 GCA_003973375.1 Flavobacteriia bacterium | reverse complement strand
ATGAAAATGCCGAAGTGAATTATGAGGAAACCTATAAAAATATTGATAATTATTTTTTAAAGGAGCATCATCAAATTACCGTCTTACCGGGATTTATCGCTTCCGATAAAGCTGGAGAGATCACAACTTTGGGCCGTGGGGGTTCTGATTTTACCGCGGCCATTCTTGCTAGCGCCGTTAATGCTGAAGTGCTGGAAATATGGACCGATGTAAGCGGAATGTACACCGCCAACCCGAAACTTGTTAAACAGGCAAAACCCATTAAAAAAATCTCTTATCAGGAGGCTATGGAGCTAAGTCATTTTGGTGCAAAAGTGATCTACCCTCCTACCATTCAGCCTGTTCTTGATAAAAAGATCCCAATACTGATCAAGAACACCATGAATCCTGACGATGCCGGTACGCTGATCAAAGAAGATGCGAATGGCAGCGATACAACAGTAAAAGGAATCAGTCATATAGAAAATATCGCCCTGCTTACCCTGGAAGGAAACGGAATGGTGGGAGTTCCGGGCATTTCTAAGCGCCTTTTCGGTGCATTATCCGACAAACAGATCAATGTAAAATTTATCACTCAGGCCTCGAGTGAACACTCTATATGTTTTGCCATCAGCGAATTTGAAACTGAAGATGCTAAAGAAGCCGTTGAAAAGGAATTTGAATATGAGATCTTTCAGCATAAGATCGAACCGCTGATCATTGAAAAGGATCTGGCTATCATTGCCCTTGTGGGGGAAAAAATGAAATCCCACCAGGGAATCAGCGGAAAGATGTTTAGCGAACTCGGGAGTAACAATGTAAATATCAGAGCGATAGCGCAAGGATCTACCGAGAAGAACATCTCGGTAGTTATAGCAAAACAAAATATTAAAAAAGCACTGAACTCGCTTCATGCAGCCTTTTTCGAAAATCATATTAAGCAACTGAATCTATTTATCGTAGGTGTAGGAAATGTAGGGGCAAAATTACTCGATCAGATCTGTCAGCAACATGATTTTCTTCTGCAGAAACAACATCTGAATATCAGAGTGACAGGACTTTCCAATTCGAAAAAAATGCTTTTTGATGAAGAAGGGATCGATCTGAACAACTGGAAAAAAACTTTGTCAGAAAGTGGATCAGATGCCAATCTGGAAGAATTTTATCAAAAAGTAAAAAGGCTTAACCTTCGTAACAGTGTTTTTGTTGATAATACTGCCAATGAAAAAGTTCCTGAAGAATATCCTAAATATTTAAAGGACAGTGTTGCTGTTGTTGCCTGTAACAAGATCGCCTGTTCTTCTGAAATGGAAAAATACCAGAATCTGAAATACCTGTCGCGTAAATACAGAGCTCCATTTTTATTTGAGACCAATGTTGGTGCAGGATTACCGATCATCGACACCTTAAATAACCTGATCTCTTCAGGCGATACAATCAACCAGATCCAGGCTGTACTTTCCGGTAGTCTGAACTTTATTTTTAATAATTTTGATAAAGATCATTCTTTTTATGAGGTGGTAAAACAAGCCGGAGTGGAAGGTTTTACCGAACCAGATCCGAGAATTGACCTGAGTGGTGTGGATGTTATGCGAAAAATCCTGATCCTTATCAGGGAAAGCGGACAAAAAATGGAACTGTATGATATTAGGAATGAATCCTTTTTACCGGAATCCTCATTAAAAACCAATTCTGTAGATGAATTTATGGAAAGTTTAAAACAAAATGCCTCACATTTTGAGCAATTGAGACTCAAAGCAGAAAAAGAAAACAGCCGGTTAAAATATGTGGCTGAATATAAGGACGGAAAGGCCAAGGTAGGACTTCAATTGATTCCAAAAGATCATCCATTCTATAATCTGGAAGGTAAAGACAATATCGTTCTCTTTTACACCGGACGCTATATTGACCAGCCTCTGATCATCAAAGGAGCAGGTGCCGGAGCAGATGTGACCGCCTCCGGAATATTTGGAGATATCATCAGAACCGGAAATCGTTAGAATGATTATATTTATAAAAAGATGAAAGAAATAAAAATATTTTCTCCCGGTACTATCGCCAACGTTTCCTGCGGATTTGATACTCTGGGGTGTTGTCTCGATACCATTGGTGATGAAATGATCATCAGGAAGACTGATAAAAAAGGAGTGCATATCACAAAGATCACCGGAGATGATCTGCCATATGAAACCCGTAAGAATGTTGCCGGAGTAGCTGCTTTAGCGCTGCTGGAAAAATACGATCAGGCTCTCGATTTTGGTTTCGAAATAGAAATTTTTAAAAATATCAAACCCGGAAGCGGAATCGGAAGCAGTGCTGCAAGTGCTGCCGGAGCTGTTTTTGGTATCAACAAATTACTCAACGAACCTTTTACAGCTCAAGAACTTATTTTGTTTGCCTCAAAAGGAGAAGAACTGGTTAGTAATTATCCTATTGCCGACAATGTTGCTCCTGCCCTTCTCGGAGGCTTTACCCTGGTTAAGGGATATGATCCGCTTAAGATATTGAAGTTACCTGTAATGGATGATCTTTATGTAACTATTTTGCATCCTCAAATAGAGATAAAAACCGCTGAATCAAGAGCTATTTTACCCGAAAAGGTCAATTTAAAAGATGCTGTTAAACAATGGGCAAATGTAGGGGCTTTGGTTCATGCCTTGCATACTGAAGATTACAATCTTTTTGGCAGCTCCTTACACGATCTTATTGTTGAACCTTATCGTTCTCAATTTATCCCGGGATTTGACCAGGTAGTAAAAACTGCTAAGAACAGCGGTGCTTTAGGAAGTGGAATATCCGGATCCGGACCTTCTATCTTTTCTTTTTGCAAAGGCATGCAACAAGCTGAAGCAGTGAAAAATATAATTAATGAGATTTATAAAAAAACAGGTATTCCTTTTCATATTTATGTGAGTAAGATCAATAGAAAAGGGATCAGAATTATTTAAAGTTAAATACAAATCGATAAAAAATGAACTATTACAGTTTACATCATAAATCACCAAAAGTAAGTTTTCAGGAAGCTGTTGTACGTGGTATTGCACCCGATAAAGGTTTGTATTTCCCGGAAAAGATCAATCCTTTACCTAAATATTTTTTTAAGAATATTGAGCATCTTTCCAATAATGAGATCGCTTTTACGCTGATCAGGCAATTTGTTGGAGAGGAAATACCTGAATCCACCTTGAAAGGGATCATCGCAGATACACTCTCTTTTGATTTTCCCGTGGTAGAAGTTGAAGAAGATATTTATGCTCTTGAATTATACCATGGTCCTACAATGGCCTTTAAAGATGTAGGGGCGCGATTTATGGCCCGTTGTCTCTCGTATTTCAACAGGAATAACAACAATGAAGTTACCGTTCTTGTTGCCACATCAGGTGATACCGGCGGTGCTGTTGCCAGCGGTTTTCTTGGGGTAAAAGGAGTAAATGTGGTGATCTTATATCCCAGTGGAAAGGTAAGTGAAGTTCAGGAAAAACAACTAACCACTTTAGGGCAGAATATCAGAGCACTTGAAGTTAAAGGTACTTTCGACGATTGTCAGGCAATGGTAAAAAACGCCTTTTTAGATAAAGAAATCACTGATAAGATGCAATTAACATCGGCTAATTCAATCAATATTGCCCGCTGGCTGCCACAGATGTTTTATTTTGCTTTTACTTATAAACACCTGAAGGGAAAAGGAAAACCGCTTGTTTTTTCTACCCCGAGTGGTAATTTTGGTAATATTTGTGCCGGTATGATGGCTCAGCAATTAGGATTGCCGGTTTCTCATTTTATCGCCTCTACCAACATCAACCGTGTTGTTCCCGATTATATGGAAACCGGAGCTTATAAACCTGTTCCTTCTTTCCAAACCATTTCAAATGCTATGGATATAGGTGATCCGAGTAATTTTATCAGGATACAGGAAATCTATAAAAATGATTTTCAAAATCTTAAAAAGCATCTCTCCTCCTATTCCTTTACGGATGACGAAACCAGAATGGCTATGAAATATCTTTATGAAATGCGGAATTATATTGCAGATCCTCACGGAGCTGTAGGATATCTCGGATTAAAAAAATACCGCAAGGAAAATCCTGAAAATTTAGGTGTTTTTCTGGAAACAGCTCATCCGGTAAAATTTTTAGATGTAGTTGAACCGGTTATTGGTAAAAAAATTGATTTTCCTCCACAGATCGAATCGGTGGTGCATAAAACAAAAAAAGCTACTATGATAGCCACTTATGATGAATTAAAATCTTTTTTGATCAGATAAAATCTGATATAAAAGAAGGCCGCTAAACAGCAGCCTTTTTAAATTGTATAAATTCTTTGTTTTAAGAAAGAACCTTTTGTACCATATCGGCAGCTTCCTGAAACTCAACTACTGAGATCACATCCAGTCCGCTCTTGTCGATCAGCTCTTTAGCTTCTTTGGCATTGGTTCCCTGTAATCTTACGATGATAGGGATCTTGATCGCATCACCCATATTTTTATAGGCATCTACAATCCCCTGAGCTACACGGTCACAACGAACAATTCCTCCAAAGATATTCACTAAAATAGCTTTTACATTAGGATCCTTTAGGATAATTCTAAAACCTGTTTCCACTCTTTCTGCATCAGCAGTACCTCCAACATCAAGGAAGTTAGCTGGTTCACCACCCGACTGCTTGATCAAATCCATTGTACTCATGGCAAGTCCTGCTCCATTTACCATACAACCCACATTTCCGTCAAGGTCAACATAATTCAGTCCGGCAGCATTGGCTTCAACTTCAATTGGATTTTCTTCACGAAGGTCACGCATTTCAGCATAATCTTTATGACGATATAAAGCATTGTCATCTAAAACCACCTTGGCATCTACAGCAAGGATCTTATCATCAGAGGTTTTTAATACCGGGTTGATCTCGAAAAGAGAAGCATCAGAACCTACATAAGCCTTGTACAATGCTGTTACAAATTTGGTCATATCCTTAAAGGCTGCACCGGAAAGACCTAAATTAAAAGCGATCTTACGGGCCTGGAAAGGTAACAATCCTGTAGCAGGATCAATTTCTTCTGTAAAGATCAGATGAGGAGTCTTTTCAGCAACAGATTCAATATCCATACCTCCTTCGGTAGAATACATTACCATATTCCTTCCTGTAGCTCTGTTCATCAGAACTGACATATAATACTCTTCCGGTTCGCTTTCTCCGGGATAATAAACATCCTCGGCAATAAGCACCTGATTAACTTTCTTACCCTGTGGCGGAGTTTGAGGTGTTTTAAGCATCATTCCGATGATCTCTTTTGCATACTTTTCAACTTCCTCAATGCTCTTGGCAAGTTTTACACCTCCACCTTTACCTCTACCTCCGGCATGGATCTGAGCTTTAACTACCCACCATTGTGTACCGGTTTCTTTTGATAAAAGTTTGGCATCTTCAACTGCTTCTTTATAATTAGTAGCTACTTTTCCTCTTTGGATTCTTACGCCAAAACTATTTAATATTTGTTTTCCTTGATATTCGTGTAAATTCATTTATCTATATTTTTTGAATAAAACTATACAAAAGTAAGGATTTAATTAATAATGCTCCATTTCAAACAATTAATTTTTAATCTTTTTTTTAAGTAAAAAATCCACATTTTTTTCAGCTTTCATATGAAAAAAATATTTTAACAGTCTTATAACACAGTTTAACGCCTTGTTAAGTAAATTTAAAAAACTTATTGATAATTTTGATATTTTCAAACATAAACACCTCCCCACTAACTCAGATTTTATATGAAAAAAATTATTTTATTCCTCTTTCTGTTCTCTTCATTATATTCATTCTCTCAGTATGAAAACAGAGTTATTAAAGAACTTAAGGCGGTTCGAATTACTACTGCACCAAAAATTGATGGTAAATTAAATGATAAAGTCTGGGCAAATGCTCCTGTTGCCAAAGATTTTGTTATGTTCGATCCCGGGAATGGAGATCCCGAACCAAAAGATCAAAAAACTGAAGTGAAGATCCTTTATGATGACAATGCCATCTATATTGGGGCTTATATGTATAATTCGGGTTCCAACAAGATCTTAAAACAACTGTCGGAAAGAGACGATTTTGGTACTGCTGATCTATTTGGTATTTCTATTAATCCGAATAACGATGGACAGAATGAGTTCAGGTTTTTTGTAACCGCTGCCGGAGTTCAGATGGATGCTCAGGTATCTCCTTCAAACGGTGAGGATTTTAGCTGGAACGAGGTATGGTTCAGTAAAGTAACTATAGATAAAAATGGATGGTACGCCGAATATAAATTACCTTATTCCGCTCTGCGTTTTTCCGAACAGGAAAGTCATAAATGGGGCGTCAATTTTTTCAGGAATATTGAAGCTAAAAAAGAATTATACTCATGGAATCCTATTGATAAAACAAAAGGAGAAATGACTTTTTATAATGGTGTTCTTACGGGAATTGAAAATATTGATCCACCTGTAAGATTAGGTTTTTTCCCGTTTGCGTCTATCGTTTATGGTACTTATGATGGTGATTCTGAAACCGATTACAATTTCGGAATGGATATCAAATACGGAATTACCGATAATTTCACATTGCTGGCTACCTTAATCCCCGATTTTTCACAGGTAGGCTTTGATGATATCACTTTAAATCTGAGTCCTTTCGAACAACGTTTTGATGAACAAAGGCAATTTTTTATCGAAGGAGCCGACCTTTTGAGTAAAGGAGATCTCTTCTTTTCCAGAAGAATAGGAAATCGACCGGTAGGCTACAGAAAAGTCTGGGATATTGTTAGGGAAAATGATAATATGGAAGTTGTTGACAATCCTCATGAAGTAGATGTACTCAATGCGGTAAAAGTTACCGGAAGAACTAAAAAAGGTCTTGGTATAGCTTTTTTGAATGCCATAACCAAAAAAACAGAAGCCACACTTAAAGATCTTACAACTGATGAAAAGATCAAAGTGGTAACAGAGCCATTGGCCAATTACAACGTTCTTGTAATAGATCAGGAATTTCATAAGAATTCCTCCATCGGAATTACCAATACCAGTGTAATCAGAAACGGAGAATTCAGAGATGCCAATGTAACCGCTCTTATTTTTAATCTGGCCAATAAAGCCAATTCTTACAAACTAAGTGGCCAGGGAAGTACAAGTTATATAAAGGAAAATGGAGAAAGTACCGTAGGATATGCATCAGATCTGGAATTCAGTAAAACAAAAGGACATGTAAGATATAGTTTATCGCACAAACTTGCTGATGACAAATACGATAAAAATGACCTGGGCTTTCAGAGGCGAGATAATTACAGTTATTTCTTTGCAAATATCAATTACAGAATCTTTAAACCTACTGCACATTTTAACGATATTATTTTAGGAGTTTTTTTAGGATATTTCAGTAGGTTTAAGCCTTATGTTTATACCGGAAATTTCATCAATTTCTTTGGAAAAGCCACCACAAAAAAACAATTGTCGTTTGGAGGCAGGATAGGTACTAATATCGGAAAAAGTAAAGATTTTTTTGAGCCCAGAACCGAAGGCCGTTACTGGCTTGAAAATCCTTCAACGGAAATAAAAGCTTATCTTTCTTCTGACTACAGAAAGAAGTTTGCTGTTGATTTTGGCTTTAATACAAACTGGTTTTATGGTAACGATGAATACGGTTATGGTTTTGAGGTTTCTCCCAGATATCGTATTAATGATAAGCTTATGTTTACCTATGCATTTTCATTTGACGAGTCAGAGAATGAATTAGGATATGTAACTACCTTGCCCGATGAAAGTATTATTTTTGGTAAACGCGAGAATATAGAAGTGGAAAATTCCATTTCCGGGAAATACAGTTTTAACGACAGGTCTTCCTTAACACTCGCTTTCCGTCACTATTGGTCTCCGGTTACCTATCAGGATCAGTACTATGAATTACAGGATGATGGTATGCTTGATGAAAGCGATTATACCGGTAATAATAATTTAAACTTTAACAGCTGGAATCTCGACCTGAGATATATCTGGGAATTTTCCAGAGGAAGTCAGCTGGTGGTACTTTATCGTAATTCTATTCTCGATTTTAATCACAAGTCGGATCATTCCTTTCAGGAAAACATTTCCGATCTGTTCGATCAGCCGTTCGGACATACCATCTCGGCAAAATTTATTTATTTTCTAAATTACAACAATATGAGATCCTGATATAAAGGATAAAAGAAGAATTGATTATTTCTGACTTCCTTTTTAGTTTTCACAGAAAATATGTACTTTAACCGCTAAATTTATAAAATGATCATTGCCGAGAATATTCATAAATCATACGGTTCACTGGAAGTACTTAAAGGAGTGGATCTGCACATAAAAAACGGTGAATTTGTTGCTATAATCGGTCCGTCAGGTGCCGGAAAAACCACTTTATTACAAATTCTCGGAACCCTGGATAAGGCTACTTCAGCAAAAAGACTGGAGATCAACTCGAAGGATATCACAAAAATGAGTGATACTGAGATGTCTAAATTCCGAAACAAACACATTGGCTTTGTTTTTCAGTTTCACCAGCTCTTACCCGAATTTACAGCAGTGGAAAACGTATGTATTCCGGCCTATATTGGAGGGAAATCAAAAGAAGAAACCATTCCTGAAGCCAAAAAAATCCTTGATTTTTTAGGTTTATCAGACCGGTATGATCATAAACCCAATGAACTTTCAGGAGGAGAACAACAAAGGGTTGCCGTGGCCAGAGCCCTGATCAACAAACCCGATGTGATCTTTGCAGATGAACCCAGCGGAAATCTGGACACTACTTCGGCAAGGAATCTTTACAAGTTGTTCTTTGAACTGCGTGAGAAATTAGGGCAAACCTTCGTGATCGTATCTCACAATCATGAACTGGCCAATATGGCCGATCGTAAGTTGGAGATCAGAGACGGAATTATTCTCGGACAATAAATTCTAACACCATGATCGGAATAATCAGTGCCATGCATGAGGAAATAGATGCCTTACTCAGCGCTATCGAAATAACAGCTACCACAGAAAAAGGTCAACGCAAATATTATCGTGGAAAACTCTTTAATACCGATGTTGTACTGGTATTTTCACGCTGGGGAAAAACAGCTTCTGCCACTACAGTGACTCAAATGATCAACGATTATAAGCTGTCGGAAGTGATCTTTACCGGAGTGGCCGGTTCCATTATTAACAACATCAATATTGGTGATATTATTGTGGGGAAACACCTTTATCAGCATGATATGGATGCGAGTCCGCACCTGCCTCAATTCGAGATTCCACTTCTGGAGAGATCTTTTTTTGAAACCCATTACAAGAACCGACTAAAATTAAAAAAAGCTGCCGGGAATTTTATCGCTGACTACCATTCCTTTATTACCCCCGAAGAAAAAGAAGAATTCAATATTGAAAATCCTCAAGTCGTGATCAGTGATATTGCCAGCGGTGATCAGTTTATCAATAAAAATGAACAATTTGATCATATCAGGAAATTATTACCTTCAGTAGGTTGTGTTGAAATGGAAGGTGCCGCAGTAGCACAGGTTTGTTTTGAATATCAAATGCCCTT
>QNYL01000081.1 GCA_003973375.1 Flavobacteriia bacterium | reverse complement strand
AAATTGGGGTCATCTTAATTCTTAGGGGTCAGGTGGTCTGAATTTGCATCAAGTTGTTCATATTTGATGTTTTATAGCTAAAACAATATACTAATTTTTCAGTGATATGGACAACTTTTTTAACCTAAATCATAATGCACAACGGGTTGACTTTATAAGCAAGTATTAACTCATTTCAGCATTAACTCCTTAAAGCATTAACTTACAAAGCCCACGCCCGGCCTGCTGTTGCTTCTTCCACAGAAATACAGCCTTTATATTCTCCGGGAATAGGGTCATAGGCCAATATCTTTTCCCCAACTTTTTCGGTAGCCTTATAAGCCCATACAGTGGTTTTTCTCAGATCGGTCAATAGATCGAGGATCAAAGTGTTCTTATGGTTTTTCTTAAAGGACTGTATGGTTTTCGGTGAGGCTTTCAGGTATTTTGTCAGGAGTTTGTGGTAATCGTCGTCGGAACCACTTTTTATAGCAGAAGTAATTTCCAATAAACCTTTTTTAGAAAATTTCTGCTGATCTTTATCTGCTACATTCTTAAGATAAGCATCGATAAACTGAGGAATACCCAATTCAACTGCTCCGGGGTATTTTTCGGTCTTAGGCAGGATCAGATCAACCAGTTTTTGCATTACAAAACCTTCTTCTTTATCGAAAAAAACAGGTTGCCAGTCAACTTTCGGATTGTTACTGCAGCTTTGCAACAGGCTGATCACTGCCGGTGTGGCAACTATATATCCTAATGATAATCCTATTCCTTTTAAAGCATTTCTTCTGTCCATTTTAAGCTTTTTTTAATTGTTTTACCGCATGATCAGCAGCCCTTACGGTAATTGCCATATACGTAAGTGATGGGTTCTGGCAGGCGGAAGAGGTCATACAGGAACCATCGGTAACATAAACATTGGGTACCCCGTGAACCTGATTGTTTTCATTTACTACGGATGTTTTAGGATCTTTGCCCATACGTGCTGTTCCCATTTCATGAATGCCTATGCCCGGAGCATGCGAATTATTATAGGTTTTTACATTTTTAAAACCGGCCTTTTTCAGGATCTCTTTAGCCTGTTGCTCCATGTCTTTTCGCATTTTCATTTCATTTTCTCTCCATTCGGCATCAAAAGTAACGGTAGGTAATCCCCACTCATCCGTTTTGTCATAATCGAGATACATCTTATTCTCATGATAAGGAAGGCATTCTCCAAATCCGCTTAAAGCGATTCTCCAGTCACCGGGTTTTAATATCTTTTCAGTCAATTCTTCTCCGTATCCTGCTTCCTGGATCTTGTCGGTATAATCAACACGTTTGGCCCCGCCCTGAAAACCATAACCTCTGAGAAAATCGGTTTTAGTTTTTTCATCACCAAGATTTCTGAATCTTGGAACATAGATTCCATTAGGTCTGCGCCCTTTAAAATATTTATCGTTGAACTGATCGGCTTTGGCATAAGCACCTACTCCTAAATGGTGATCCATCAGGTTATGGCCCAGTTCGCCTGAATCGTTCCCCATACCATTTGGAAAACGTTTTGATTTTGATTGCAAAAGGATGGCAGCCGTAGGAACTGTTGAGGCACAGACAAAGATAATTTTAGCGTTAAATACCAGCTTTTCTTTAGTTTCTGAATCAATAACCTTAACTCCTGTAGCTTTCTTTAATTTTTCATCATAAATGATCTCATGAACGATCGAATTCGGTCTTAAGGTCATATTGCCGGTTCTTTCGGCTGCAGGGAGTGTGGAAGAATTACTGCTGAAATATCCCCCGAAAGGGCAGCCTCTTACACAGCGGTCTCTGTACTGACATTTGCTTCTTCCTTCGTATTGCTTATCCCCTGTAATATGTGCAGTTCTTCCAATTGTAAGTATCCTGTCGTCATAATTTTCAGCGATCTTTTCTTTTAAGTAGGTTTCAACACAATTCAATTCCATGGGAGGTCCGAATTTTCCATCCGGAAGCTGTGGCAGACCTAATTTTTCCCCGCTTACGCCGATATAATCCTCTACATAATCATACCATTTTTCAAGATCTTTGTACCGGATAGGCCAGTCAATGGCCACACCATCTTTT
Source organism: Flavobacteriia bacterium (assembly GCA_003973375.1). GTDB lineage: Bacteria > Bacteroidota > Bacteroidia > Flavobacteriales > Flavobacteriaceae > Namhaeicola. Next base: position 7,497 of record QNYL01000081.1, on the reverse strand, counting down.
TTATTGGCCTCAAAATCGAGATCGCTCCAGCGATAACTTTGCCGCCACCAGGTCAGTGAGCGTCCACCTACCTGATATCCTCTGATCCAGTCGAATCTTTTGTCTTCGTTATATGGGTGTTTCAGATCATCTACAAAAAAATGTTTGGTAGCTTCATCAGGTACATAACCTGTTCGTGTTTGTTTTAGCTGATGCTCTTTTTCTTTTTGAGTAAGTTCTCCTTTGTAGGTAAAATCCCACGGATCTTTGTACATTGTTGGGTAATCAACAATGTGTTTTACCATTCTTCCTCTTTCAAGAACCAGGGTTTTTAAACCCTTTTCGGTAAGTTCTTTGGCAGCCCAGCCTCCGGTGATTCCTGTTCCTATGACGATGGCGTCGTAATCTTTTTTAATACGCATAGATCTGTTTATAAATCAGTAACTGATTTTAAATTCATCCAAAAGTAAGAAAGAGAAATTAAAAACCCGAATTTTTATCGTCTTGATTTTTATACTCATAGAGTTAAAAGAGTTGCTTAGAGTACATAAAATTAAAGACCGTTGCAAAAGGCAATCATTTGTTCAAATTCGACGTTCGAAAAAAAATTAACCCGCAGTAAACTTTTGTTTATGAGGACTTAATTTTTTAGAGTAGGAAGAAGTTGGGCAAAGAATTGTCTTTATTTCATAATTCAAAATTGCAACGGTCTTAACTAATGCTGTTTTTAAGATTTCCCTATAAACACCAATTAAAATTTAATAATTATTCATTTTCATAAATTGATTTATTATATTTACGTGTCTTTTGCTAAAGTGTATTTTAAAACATAATAAAAACGCTTATTGATTAAATACAGAATGATTAAAAAATCATGAGAGAGCGAAGCGGTTGCAATGTGCAGAAATATTTCTGCATATTTTTACAGTAGAAAATTTTTAATAGATGAAAAGAAGAGATTTTATTTTTAAAACAGCCGCTTCCGGAATGGTATTGTCGGCTTTTGGATTGTACGGATTTAAAAATAAGATCGATGTAGGAGATAAACAACTCTTCTTCAAACTATCGCTGGCCCAGTGGTCTTTTCATAAAGCACTTTTCGATAAAAGGATGGACAATCTCGATTTTGCTGCCAAAGCAAAAAGTCTGGGATTTGAAGGCCTGGAATATGTAAATACCTTTTTTAAAGATAAGGCAAAGAACAAAACCTATCTGAAAGAAATGAATTCCCGTGCTGCAGGTGAAGGATTAAAAAATGTCCTGATCATGATCGATGGAGAGGGAAATCTTGCAGAAACCAATGATAAACTCAGGTTAAAAGGAATTGAAAATCACTATAAATGGGTGGATGCTGCTCATTTTTTAGGATGCCATGCCATCAGAGTAAATTTAAGAGGAGGAAAAGTAAAAGAGGAGGCACTGAAAACAAGTATAGATTCTTTGAACAGACTTTCAGATTATGCCAAAGGGTCTAACATCAATATTCTGGTTGAAAATCACGGAGGCTTCTCATCAGATGGTGACTGGATGACAAAGGTATTTTCTCATTTAAAAAATAAAAATACCGGGACCTTACCCGATTTTGGGAATTTCTGTATCACCAGAGATAAAGATCACAAATGCGAAGTTGCATACGACCGGTATAAAGGGATGCAGCAATTGCTGAGATTCGCTAAAGCGGTAAGTGCAAAATCACATGTTTTTGATGCACAGGGAAATGAAAGAGAGATTGACTATTACCGTATCATGAAGATGGTTAAAGAAGTAGGTTACAGAGGTTTTGTAGGGGTAGAGTTTGAAGGTAATGAGGTTCCCGAAGAAAAAGGTGTTAAATTAACACGTGATCTTTTGATCAAAGTAGGAAAACAATTGTCATAGATTTTTGTTCCCTGCAATTTTAAATAAGAATTCATTTAATAATTTTAAAATTTATATTATGAGTAAGTTTATAAAAAAGAACTCCATTACCAGAAGGGATTTTGTTAAGAATGCTGCAGCTGCTGCAGCCGGTTTTACCATCGTACCTTCATTTGCTGTGAGTGGATTAGGCCACAAAGCACCGAGCGATAAATTGAATATTGTTGGTGTTGGTATTGGCGGTATGGGTTTCCACAATCTGAAAGAGATGGAAACCGAAAATATTGTTGGTTTATGTGATGTGGACTGGAAATATGCTTCAAGAGTATTTAAACACTACCCAAAGGCAAAAAAATATAAGGATTTCAGAAAGATGTATGATGAAATGGGAAAATCCTTTGATGCTGTAGTTATTGCCACAGCTGACCATACCCATGCTATTGTAGCTTCACACGCTATTACTATGGGGAAACACGTTTATCTGCAAAAACCTTTAACTCATACCGTATATGAATCCCGGCTTTTAACAAAACTTGCTGATAAATATAAAGTTGCAACCTCTATGGGTAACCAGGGGGCTTCCGGAGAAGGCGTAAGTCTGGTAAAAGAATGGCTGGCCAACAATGAGATCGGTGAAGTAACAAAGGTGGAAGCCTTTACCGATCGTCCGATCTGGCCACAGGGATTACCAAGGCCGGCAGCACAAACTCCTCCCGGAACCTTAGACTGGAACCTGTTCTTAGGCCCTGCAAAGCACAGGCCTTATAATGAGATCTATACACCCTGGAACTGGCGAGGCTGGTGGGATTTCGGTACCGGAGCTTTAGGTGATATGGCCTGTCATATTCTGCATCCTGTTTTTGTGGGTCTTGAACTTGGATACCCGGTTAAAGCACAGGGAAGTTCAACCTTATTACTGGAAGATTCCGCACCAAGCGCAGAAAAAGTTACTTTGAAGTTCCCTAAACGAACTCCAAGCAGTAAGATGAAGATCAATTTACCTGAGGTTGAAGTTACCTGGTATGATGGCGGATTGCAACCTAACAAACCTGAAGGATGGCCTGATGGTAAAGATATGAACAACAACGGTGGTGGTGTGATCTTCCACGGAACAAAAGATAAGATCATTGCGGGAACCTATGGTAAGGATCCGTGGTTGTTGTCGGGCAGAAAACCTAAAGCACCTAAACTGCGCCGCAGGATCAAATTATCACATGAGCAGGACTGGATCAGAGCCTGTAAGGAAAATCCTTCCAGCAGGGTAGAAACTTCTTCACCATTCAGTGAAGCAGGTCCGTTTAATGAAATGGTGGTAATGGGTGTTCTGGCCGTGCGTTTACAAAGCCTGAATAAAGAACTCGATTGGGATGGTGAGAATATGAAATTTACCAATATTACCGATCGGGATATGATCAGGATCATTAAAAAGGATAATTTTAGCATCAAAGACGGTCACCCGACCTTTAATAAAGACTGGACTGACCCGGTTAGTGCCCGTGCTTTTGCAGCAGAATTGATCAAACATAATTACAGAGATGGCTGGAAACTGCCTGATATGCCCAAATAAGAACAGATATAAATTTAATAAATAGATAAAAATGAGAACAAGAATTTTATTTTTTAGTATGATCATGCTTTTGTTTACCGTTGGATGTAAGGAAAAAGCAAAGGATTCTGAAAAAAAACAGGAGGAAGCTGCAGCAAAAACTGAAGTAACTCAGGAAACACCACCAAATACATTATCAGCTAAAGAAAAAGAAGAAGGCTGGAAACTGTTGTTTGACGGCAAAACCTCAAAAGGCTGGAGAGGGTATAAGAAAGATCATTTTCCTGACGGTTGGAAAATCGTTGACGGAACCATTCACTGTATCGGATCAGGCAGGGGAGAGGCCGGATCTAAGGAAGGTGGAGATATTATTTATGAAAAACCTTTTCAGAATTTTGACCTTAAACTCGACTGGAAGATTTCAAAAGGAGGAAACTCAGGGATCTTTTATTTAGGACAGGAAGAACTGGATTTTATCTGGAAAACTGCTCCTGAGATGCAGGTGCTTGATAATGTTAATCACCCTGATGCCAGACTGGGAAAAGATGGCAACAGAATGGCAGGATCATTATACGATCTGATTCCTGCGAAACCACAAAATGCCAAGCCATACGGCGAATGGAATTCTGTTGAAATAATTGTTTTTAAAGGTACTGTAGTTCATAAAATGAATGGAGAAACTGTAGTGGAATATCATTTGTGGACTCCCGAGTGGAAAGAACTGGTAGCCGGAAGTAAATTCCCAAAACTGAACAAAGACTGGGCTGAGGTAGCTGCAAAAGGTTATATCGGATTGCAGGATCATGGAGATGATGTATGGTTTAGAAATATAAAGATCAAGGAACTGGATTAAGTGTTTTATTAAATAAAATTTCCGGAAGTTTTTTATGGGTTTGAATGCCCGTAAGAATTACTTCCGGTTTTTTTATAGGAACAATTTAAAATTGTAAAAATGCATACAAAAATCAAACTCGGATTTCTTGGTGGAGGAAGCAATTCTTTAATAGGGGTTTTACATAAAATCGCCTCTTATATGTATGATGAGTACAAACTTATTGGTGGTGTTTTTAATACTGACTTTAGTAAAAGTAAAGAATCGGCAGAAAAAATTGGTCTTGATCAGGAAAGGGTATATCAGGATCTGGATACCATGATCGCCGAAGAGATCAAATTACCTGTGGATGAAAGAATACAGGTTGTTTCCGTGTTAACACCGAATAATCTGCATTTTTCAATGGCAAAAAAACTGCTGGAAAACGGATTTCATGTGATCTGTGAAAAACCTTTGACTACAACCTATGCTGAAGCTTTGGAGCTGGACAGTATTGCAAAGATCACTCAAAAAGTATTTGCAGTAACCTATACCTACACGGGTTACCCGATGGTAAGGCAAATGCGGCAGATGATCAGGTCAGGGTCTTTGGGAAATATTCAAAAGATCGATGTTCAGTATTATCAGGGATGGATCAATCCTTTTATTCACGATCTAAATAAAAGAGCCGAGATCTGGCGGCTGGATCCGGAAAAATCGGGAATCAGCTGTTGCCTGGGAGATATTGGTTCACATGCATTTCAAATGACGGAATACATTACCGGCTTAAAAGTAGGAAAAGTGCTTGCTGATCTGAACTATCTCTATGAAGACAACAGGATGGATGTGGATGGCACTGTGTTGTTCCGTACGCTAAAAGGCGTTAAAGGAGTGATCAGAGCCAGTCAGATCGCAACGGGGGAAGAGAATAATTTTACGGTTCAGGTGTATGGCGACAGGGCCGGGATCCGATGGGAACAGGAAAATCCGAATTACCTTTATTTTCTTGAAGAAGGAAAGCCAAGACAGGTTTTAAAACCCGGGCATATTTATAACAGTGATCTGTCTCTGGATGCCGTTAAATTACCTCCGGGCCATCCGGAAGGAATTTTTGATGCCATGGCCAATATTTATCGTGGAGTGGCCAAAGCAATTAAGAATGAGGTCTATGATGAAGGAGAATTTCCTACAATCAATGACGGGTTAAGAGGAATGGATTTTATTGAAAAATCGGTTCTGTCTCATAAAAAAGGAAATATCTGGGTTGATCTGGATTGATCAATGCTGTTTTTCCTGTGGGTAGGTCAGGCCAACTTCTGCTCTTACCTGATCTAAAATACCGATAAGATTCAGGCTATCCCGGTGAGACCATTTTTTACTCTCTTTTTGCCCTTTCCTGATACAGGTATGGCATTCTTCAATTTCATGGGTAAAACCGAGTCCTTTAAAAGGAATCTTAAAGTTTGTTTCCACTCCGTTTTTGATCAGGGTATATCCATCGGGAACATGAAAGGATCCGTGAAAGTGGATCGTGCCTTCTGTACCCCCTATTTTTGCACTGATACCGGAATCCGTTTCAAAACTGCTGTAAAGTACAGCCTGTGCAGTATTGTATTTAAAGATCATTGACGATTGCATATCGCAACCTGTGATCTTATGAAAAACAGCACCTGCCAGAATTTTTTCAGGAATACCCATCAGGGAATAACTTAAAAAAGCAGGGTAGATACCAATATCGAGAATGGTTCCGCCTCCCAGGGCAAGGTCCAGCACACGGCTTTCCAAAGGCTTATCCGATTTAAATGTAAAATCTGCCTGGATATATTTAATCGCTCCGAGATCTCCTTTTTCAATAAGTTCTTTAACCGCAATAAAAGTAGGATTAAAGCGGGTCCAGAGTGCTTCCATAAAGAATTTTCCGGTCCTTTTTGAAGCGGCGATGATCTCTTCGGCTTCTTTTTTGTTTATGGAAAGTGGTTTTTCACAAAGTACATGTTTTCCCTGTTCCATAGCAAGAATACTCCATTTTGCATGAGAAACATGAGGTGTAGCGATATAGATGATATCAATATCCGGATCAGCAAGTAATTCATTATAATTTCCGTAGTGCTTTTTTGCCTGGTGATCTATCTTAAATTGTTTTGCTTTTTCTTTATTTCTTGAGGCCACAGCAGTTAATTCAGCCTCAGTAACCAGAGCCAGATCACGAGCAAATTTACCGGCTATGTTACCACAGCCGATAATGCCCCATTTTATTTTTAAATTACTTGTACTCACAATATTCTATAGCATTTTTAAGGTATTGATCTCTTGTTGGGTAAGGTATCTCCAGTGTCCCCGGGGAAGATTCTTTTTGGTCAGTCCGGCAAAAATCACCCGGTCCAGTTTACTTACTTTGTAGCCAAAGTGTTCGAAAATTCTTCTTACAATACGGTTCCTTCCCGAATGGATCTCTATTCCCACTTCGTATTTTGGTTTGTTATCGATATAGGATACCTTATCCACAAAAACCATTTTTCCGTCAAGTACAAAATTATCCGATATTTTTTGCAGATCGCTCATAGATAGTTTCCTATCCAGTACCACGTGGTATAATTTTCTTACCTGATGTTTCGGATGAGTAAGTTTTTTGGCCAGCTCTCCGTCATTGGTAAATAACAGTAATCCTGTGGTCATACGGTCTAATCTCCCTACGGGATAAATACGTTCTTTTGCAGCGGTTTGAACCAGTTCCATTACCGTTTTCCGGCCTCTTTCATCATCCGTTGTGGTAATGTAGTTTTTGGGTTTATTCAAAAGTACATAACGTTTGGTTTCCGGTGTAAGTAAAACACCGTCAAAACGAACTTCATCCGTGAGTTTTACCTTATAGCCCATTTCTGTAATGGTTTTCCCGTTTACCGTGACACTGCCGGATTTTATAAAAGTATCGGCTTCTCTTCGGGAACAAATTCCTGCATTGGCAATGAATTTGTTTAAACGGATCTCATCAGATTTGGTTTCTTTTTTTTCTGAAGGTTTTACCTTAAAATGTTTGATCTTTTCCGGATGCGGACGGAAATTTTTGTCTTTATTTCCTTTGGAATTCTTTTTTTTGAAGTTCTGTATTTTGTCGGTTCCGGATTTCCGTTTGCCGGCCTGTCGTCCTCCCGACGAGTGGATACCTGATGTCATTTTTTAAATTTTTGCAAAGATACGACTAATCTTCGGTTTCTACAGTCTTTTGCCGTTTTCTGTTGATTATAAGCTGCATAACATCGGGGCGTGAATAATGTCCCGACGGATCGAAATTCTGACGCTCTTC
>QNYL01000117.1 GCA_003973375.1 Flavobacteriia bacterium | reverse complement strand
TCAGAAACCTTTGGTGTGGAAGCCATTCCACAAAGATCCGGTGGAAGTATTCCTATTGTTTCCTTGTTTGAACACGAATTGAAAAGTAAAAGTATTTTGATGGGATTTGGTCTGGACAGTGATGCGATTCACTCTCCCAATGAACATTATGGTATTTTTAACTTTTTAAAAGGAATTGAGACCATCCCATTATTTTATCAATATTATACCGAAATGTTTAATGCTTAAAGACTTGTTTAAATGAAACTAAAAACAAAATTTTCACCCTCACTGATCTTTTTATTATTAACGGGTACTTTTTTATACGGACAGAAGAATAATCCGATAAAGAATTATGATCATTTCATACAGAACCATCAGGTGATCGGTGAAAACAAAATGGAGGCCCGCACCTCTTTTACACCTTATCTTTCTGAAGATGCTGCTTTAAAGAATCTTCCGGAAAAAAGCAGGCTGTATAAAAGTTTAGACGGAATATGGAAATTTAAATGGGTCAGAGCTCCGAAGGATAAACCAACAAGGTTTATAAAACCAAATGCTGATGTTTCCGGCTGGGATGATATTAAAGTCCCCGGTAACTGGGAAATAGAAGGCTTTGGAATTCCGATCTACGTCAATCATCAATATGAATTTGCCGATTATAAGGCTCCTGTCTCAAAAGAGATCAAATTCAAAGACAGGATCTATCCGGCTGAACCGGGAAAAGTTCCCCACGATTACAATCCGGTTGGATCCTACCGACGAGATTTTACCATCAGCCCCGACTGGGACGGAAAAGAAATATTCTTACACATCGGTGCTATGAAAGCAGGAGGTTTTGTGTGGATCAATGGAAAATTTATAGGTTATTCTCAGGGCAGCAAGTTGCCGGCCGAATTTGATATCACCGGAGCAGTTAAAAAAGGAAAGAATACCATTGCATTGCAGATCTTTCGCTGGACGGATGGTTCTTATCTCGAATGTCAGGATTTCTGGCGTATCAGCGGTATAGAGCGAAGCGTGTTTCTTTATGCACAGCCCAAAGTAAGAATTGCCGATTTTGAAGTGGTTTCCACCCTGGATCCTGCGTATAAAGATGGTGTTTTTAATTTATCGGTTAGTCTGAAGAATCATCTGAAAAAAGATCAAAAAAGAGATCTTACCTATAAAATATACGATGCAGGCCAAAATCTGATCAGTTCAGGAACCAATGAGATCGATCTCCCAAAAGAAGGAGAAACAAATACAGAATTTGTGGCAGAGATAAAAAATGTAAAGGCCTGGAGTGCTGAACAACCTAATCTCTATACTTTATGTTTGGTCTTAAAAGATAAAAAAGGAAATGTTCTTGAGGCAACCTCTGAAAAGATAGGATTTAGAAGTGTGGAAATTAAGAACGGACTTTTGCTTGTAAACGGACAGATTATCACTTTAAAAGGGGTAAATACTCAGGAAACAGATCCTGAAACCGGCCATGTGATGTCTAAGGAAAAGATCCTGAGAGATGTAAAACTCTGGAAAGAGAACAATATCAATGCCATCCGTTTGAGCCACTATCCGAGAGGAAAGGAATTTTATGAGTTATGCGATCAGTACGGACTCTATGTGGTTGATGAAGCCAATATTGAATCGCATGGAATGTATTACGGAAAATATTCTCTGGCCAAAGATCCTTCCTGGGAGAAAGCTCATGTGGACCGTATGACACGGATGGTTGTTCGCGACAGGAATCATCCTTCAGTGATCATCTGGTCGATGGGGAATGAGGCCGGGCAAGGTGTAAATTTCTTTAAAGGTTATGATGCCATCAAGGCTCATGATAAAACAAAAAGACCTGTACAGTATGAGAGATCCTATAAAGAGGATGATCCGAACTTACTGGATATGGCTGCCAATACGGATATTACGGTTCCGCAATATCCTTCACCACGGACTTTTGAGCATATCGGTAGTGTGTTAACCGACAGACCTTTTATCCCGAGTGAATATGCACATGCAATGGGGAACAGTACCGGGAATTTTCAGGATTACTGGGATGTGATTGAACAGCACGATCATTTGCAGGGCGGTTTTATCTGGGACTGGGTAGATCAGTCGATCTGGAAAACCAATGAGAAGGGAGAAAAATTCTATGCTTACGGTGGTGATTTTGGTAAGAATATGCCTACAGACAACAGTTTCCTGAATAATGGTATCGTTTTTCCTGATAGAACTCCGCAACCTGGCTTGTATGAGGTAAAGAAAGTTTATGAGTATATTAATTTTAAACCTCAGGGAATTACAAAGGATGGAAGATTAAGGGTTTCTGTTGAAAATCTGTACGATTTTACCAATCTGGATCAATTCAATTTTACTGTACAGATTAAAGCAGATGGTAAAGTATTGAAAACGTTGAAATTTGATGATCTCAATGTTCCTCCTCATACAGGAAAATTGATCAGGATCGATCTTAAAGATATTCAATATCAAAAGAATACCGAATATTTTGTAACACTTACGGCTACCAATAAGAACAAATGGGGTATCCTGCCTAAGGATTATGTAGTAGCTCATGAACAGATTCCTTTAACCGGCAGGTACAGGTCAAAGCCGACTACAATAACAAACAAATCAGATCTGCTTACGCAAAAGAGTGGAAATATGATCGCTATTTTTAATAAGGATGTCAGGGTGATCTTTGATATGTCTCAGGGACGAATTACTTCCTATAAAGTGAAAGGGAAAGAACTGTTGAAAAACGGAAAGGGTCCGAAACCCAATTTCTGGAGGCCTGTTACTGATAATGATCTGGGAAATAAGATGCATTTTAAAAATATCGAGTGGAAAAGAGCTGCACTTTTTTCTAAGGTAACTTCTGCTGAGGCCGGAAAACTGCAAAACGGAAGTGTTGAACTTAGGGTTGTTTATCAGCTTCCGGGAGTAGATACCGAATTTACCTCTACTTATATTATTTACGGTAACGGTATTGTTTCAATAAATAATGTTCTGAATGAGACTGATTATAAGGCTGATATTCCAAGGGTGGGTATGCGGATGCAGATCCCGGTACAGTATGAAAACATAACCTATTTTGGTCGCGGGCCATGGGAGAATTACCGGGACAGAAAAACCTCTGCTTTTGTCGATCTGTATAAGTCAAAGGTAAAAGATCAGTATGTGCCTTATGTTCGTCCGCAGGAAAACGGATATAAAACGGAGGTGAGATGGGCAGCCTTATCGGATAAAGATAATAGCGGACTCCTGATCGTTGCGGGGAATGTAAATAAAAGACTTGGATTTAGCGCCTTGCACATGCCAAATGAAGATTTTGATGTGACTTCCGGGATTGATTATAAAGATAAATCAAAAACTAATTTCAGCAAGCACATCAATGATATCAAACAAAAGGATCTGGTTCAGTTGAATATAGATTTCGACCAGCGTGGTGTTGGAGGAGATGACAGCTGGTGGGCTATGCCTCAGGATAAATATCTGATCAAAGGAAATGAAAAACATACGTATAGTTTTTATCTGATTCCTTATGAACATTTAAATACAAATGAATTGATTGATCTGAGTAAAAAGTTTCAACATCTGGATGAATAAATGATTTTTTTAAATCCTCACGAACGAAATTTGATAAGCTGAGATTTCTAATCAAAAATTTTTTAAGACCGTTGCCATTATTTTATAATTCTATATTGTTTTGCAACGGTCTTTTTTTCGTTTTAACATAGCTTTGTGTAACTTATTTAAAAATAAAGCATCCTATAAGCAGACAAAAATGTAACATTTTATTGTTTGCTTATGATGTTTAAAGAATTCTTCTGGATGTGTTCCGGAGCAGATCCAGATTTTTTACAGGACAGTTCAAAATCAGAACAGATCAAATATGCCGGTATTGGCGGAACGATCTTTTTTACTGCCGTAATGGCTTTTATCGCCTCGGCTTATGCTTTGTACACTGTTTTTGATTCGGTGTTGATCGCATCAGGATTCGGATTGGTATGGGGCTTACTTATTTTTAATCTCGACAGGTTTATCGTTTCTACGATCAAGAAAGAAGGGCGGCCCTGGCAGGAATTCGGGCAGGCTGTACCGCGGATCATTCTCGCTGTGATCATTGCCGTAGTGATTGCCAAACCTCTTGAATTAAAGATCTTTGAAAAAGAGATCGATCAGGTTTTGTTAACGCAAAAGAATGCTCTGACCTTACAGAATAAGGAACAGATCGCCCTGCAGTTTACACCTGAAATAGAAAGAGTTAATACGGAAATTAAGAAGCTTAAGGCTGAGATCGCCGAAAAGGAACAAGAGGTGAATAATTTGTACAATACCTATATCGCCGAAGCGGAAGGAAGAGAAGGTACTTTAAAATTTGGTAAAGGTCCGGTTTACAAGGAAAAGCGTCAGAAACACGATGCTGAACTCTTGGCTTTACAACAACTTAAAACAGAAAATAATAAGAAGATCAAAGGGAAAGAACTCCTTTTAAAAGATCTTCGCGAAAAGCAAAAGTTACAAACTTCAGGTTCTCAACCTGTTATTGATGGATTTGACGGATTGATGGCAAGGATCAATGCTTTAGATGATTTACCCTGGCTACCGTCATTTTTTATATTTTTATTATTTCTGGCTATAGAAACTTCTCCTATTTTTGCAAAACTCTTATCCCGAAGAGGAGAGTATGATCTGAAACTCGCCAACCATGAAAGCAGGATCCGAACCTGGATAACACAGCAGATCGATCAGCGGGAGGCTTTGTTGAATGCTGATATGGAGATCAATCATCAGGTTTATGCCGATATTAAAGAAGAGGAAAAGATCTACAATCAGAAAAAACAAAAGGCCGAGGAACTAATGGTATTACAAACCGAAGCTTTTTATAATAATCAGAAGGAGATCTTGTAAAAGATTGCAATTTTTTTAGGATAAGACAAGATGTAGAATTATAAAATTTCCACCCCTATTGCCCAACCATAAAAACTGCATTACTAAACAATAATTTACCGTTTTCCCAAAAGCTGCGGAACAATGGGTCATCAACCAGATAGATCAGTTCTCCTTTTCCTTTCGATTCAACCCCGTAGACCAGTGATTTTTCAATGGATTTAAGAATGTTTTTCCCGGCGAAACCGCTGATCAGTTCTGAACCGTCCTTAATAATTCCTACATTATAACCTTCTTTTAAATATGCAAAACGTCTGCTTCCCTGTTTTAAAGTATAATAAAAGTCTCCGTTACCAAAGCCCAGCGGATTAGTGTTGTCAAGGTGTATTTTAAATACACTTCCGGTAATAAGGTTTGATAAATAACTTCTTTCCAGTTCGTTATAGGATCTTAGACGCATTTGCTTTTTAACAGAATCTTTTACTTTTTCAGCAGCTTTTTTGGTCTTTTCGTCTTCATAGACAGAAATATCAAAATTTTTAGATCCTGCAAAGACAGAGATAGCCCCGTTGATGGCGATCACTTTTCCTCCTTTACGGATCCAGGATAACAACTGCGGTAAGGATTTTTTATTCAATACCTCTCCGTAAGATCCGTTGGGAAGGATGAGCACATTGTATTTGTTCAGGTCGATAGAATTAAAATAATGAGTATCGATTACCGTTACCGGATATTTGATCTGCTGTTCAAAAAAGTGCCAAAGAGCACCAAAACTTAAAGAGTTGATACCCTCTCCGGAAAGCAGGGCAATTTTAGGCTTTTTAAGATAGGAGACTTCTCCGGAACCAAAATCCTTACCGGAATCCACCATACCAGTTTGAACACTTTTTAAAGGACGCTTGTACTTTTCAGCCAGTTCTCTTACAATCCGGTCAAATTCTTTTACTTTCTGATTTCTGGCCCTCGTAATGATCAGAGTTCCGGGTTTGTAGTTCTTCCCGTTGATACTGAATGCTTTTTGTGAAAACCGGACTTTGATCTTCTTTTGCAGTAAAGCACTTAAATACTCAACATCATTTATACTGTTCCATTTGTTTAAATATGCATAGGGTTTTTCAGATTCATATTTTGGAGTTTCTCTTTGCGTATTTTGAAAGGCTTTGGTATCCAGCCTGGTAGTCAAAGCATAAGCTTCAAGTCCGCGGGCATAGGGTAGTGCCCAGGCGGTAATATCGTATGTAAGTGTATCATTTAACTTGGTTACCGGTTCAAAAAGTACCTTTACCAGATTTGATTTCGGTTGATAGGCGCTGATCACCATATCTTTATCAGACAATGAAAATTTTTCAGTTTTTTTGGTACTGTATCTGAAACCTTTTAAGGTTTTTGTTGTTTTCGGATTTCCGTATAGAATATGGTGTCTGTCAAGCAGATCAGTTAAACTTTTTATTCGGTCGGTATTGGTATTTCTGATCACGTAAGTTTTATAAGGCCCTTTGGGATGATTCTCAGATTCTGTAAAATACTTATGGAATTCTTTTGTGAGTTCACCAGCGTGTTCCGAGGCTATTTCAATGGTTGACATACTTGTTGTAAAATGATGATTTATCCTGTCAATGAGTTTTAATTCATCACCTTCCCGGTTGATGATCCCGAGTCCGGCCCTGCCGCTTCCGCCTTGTTCATAGGTCATTCCGATCGCACCGTTAAAAGTAGGGTAGGTGTCGCCATAACTTGGATATAAAAGATCAAATTCTTCTTTTGTAAAATACAACCATCCGTTTTTATCAAAATATCTGGCATTATTTTTTCCGACTACCGTCTGGAAATCCCTCTGGAACTGAGTGGTCACTTCATGAAAGGGTTTGGCACCAGGAGCAAAATAATAAGGACTGTCAACACTTTGCTCATGAAAATCCACATGGATATTTGGCATCCATTGGTTGTAAACTTTAATGCGTTGTTGTGTCTCAACTTGTGTAGCCCATACCCAGTCGCGGTTCAGATCGAATAAATAATGATTTGGCCTTCCTCCCGGCCATATTTCGTGATGTTCGGTGGCGTTGGGATCCGGATTATAAGTTCTGCCAACTTTTTGATAATACCAGTTTACATAACGTTCCCTTCCATCCGGATTAAGGCACGGATCAATGATAACAACAGTATTTTTCAGCCATTTTTGGGCTTGTTTATTCTCCGGATTTACCAGTTCATATAAAGTTTTCATGGCCACTTCAGTACTCACGGCTTCATTTCCATGCACATTATAACTCAGCCAGACTATACTGATGCTGTTATTATGAAAATCTCCTTTTTCAATACCAGCAGAGCGCAGCTGGTTCTTTCTGATCTCTTCCAGTTTTGAGAAATTTTCAGGAGAAGTGATTACAGCGGTGTATAACGGACGGTGTTCATAAGTTTCACCGTATTTTTCAAGTTTTACATTGTTGTTCTTACCGGCTACATAGTTAAAATATTCTACCACTTTGTAGTGGAAGGTAAAACGCTCCCCCAATTGATAACCCAGGTAATCTGAAGGGGACTTTGTCTGGCTGATAACGGAAGTCTGTATCAGCAGAAATATTAAAATAAAAAAATAAAAACGTTTCATAGGCAAATTAATTTAAGGGTTCTAAAACCATTACCATTCCTCCTCCGGGAGCCAGATGTATCTTTTCGCGATAAGTATTGTCCACGGTAGATTTGATCTGTTTAAAATCAATAGCAATTCTGTCGGCATTGATGCCATCCTGATATAAATTCATTTTGTATTGTTTTCCTTTGGGAAGAAAGGAAAGATCCACTATCAGATCTCTCGCATCCCAGTCGGTCATAGCTCCCACATACCAGTTTTCTCCGTTTTTACGGGCAAGAAGAATATAGTCGGAGATCTTAGCATCCAAAACAAGGGTCTTATCCCAGACAGTGGGCACAACGGAAAGGAATTCCATAGCTTCCGGTTCTCTGTAGTAATTAGATGGAGAATCGCACAGCATTTGTAACGGACTCTCATAAACGACATACATAGCCAGTTGATGACAACGGGTTCCCATACTCATGGGGGTATCAAAAATTGGTTTATAATCTTTTTTCTGAGCATTGTGCATAGCTCCGGGCGTGTAATCCATCGGTCCGGCCAGCATTCTTCCAAATGGCAGGATCAGGTCGTGCTCGGGGGTCTGATGAATACTCCATTTAAATTCTTCGGCACCATTTACAGCTTCCCGGGTGATTACATTGGGGTACATTCTTCTTAGGCCTGAAGGTTTGTAGGCACCGTGAAAATCGACAAGCAGGTGATGTTCCGCAGCCTTTTTTGCAATTTTATGATAGTAATTCACCATCTGCTGGTCATCCCGGTCCATAAAATCAACCTTTATTCCTTTAACATCCCATTTTTCAAACTGATCCATAGCCTGGTCTACTTTATCATCCAGGGTTTTCCATACACACCACAAAACAATACTAACATTTTTTTGTTTGGCATAGGAAAGGATCTCTTCCATATCGATCTCAGGGACAATATTCATAATATCTCCCAGAACATACCACCCCTCATCAAGCACCACATATTCGAGTCCGTATTTTGAAGCAAAATCGATATAATATTTATAAGTTTCTGTATTGATGCCTGCTCTGAAATCAACACCGTAGATATTATTGGCATTCCACCAGTCCCAGGCAACTTTGCCGGGTTTGATCCAGGAAGTTTCCTTAATCTTTTGCGGAGAAGCAAGTATATAAGAAAGCTGGTTAGTGATCAGATCGCTATCTTTTTCAGCCACGGCAAAGATCCTCCAGGGGAAAGTACGTGTACCTTTGGTTTTGGCGATATAATTCTCTCTTTCTGTAATGGGGTGATGCCGGTCGTCCTTATGAGTGAATTTCTTAGGATATTTAGGGGATACCCTGTGAAACCCTGCAGTTTGATCTCCTCTGAGCCACATGCCGGGGTAATCCTGAAGATCTGTTTCTGTAACCACCATTTTCGGTCCGTTTTTAGAATCGATGATCAGGGGCAGACTTGCCAGTTGATCCGGTTTAAATTCTGTTAAAGATTTAAAAGCGTAAGTGACCTGATTAGAGGAGTAGAATTTTTTCTCTCTGCTCCACCAAAACATATGATCTTCCGGAAATCTGTATTTTCCTGTTTCAGAAATTACGGTGATCTCACCGGGTATCTTTGTGCCAAACCGATAGGCAAATCCTTCATCATAAGCACGAAGAATGACATAAAAATCATTTTTAAAATCGATTCTTAATTCGTTACAATTGTTCTGAATAACGGCCTGTTTTTCCCGAACTACCGGATGTAATTCTTCGGAGATCTTTCTCGTTTTGGTTTTTCGCACTTTCGGATGCTGTCCAAGTACACCCGTTGATAATTTCATATCGATTACTGAGGGATCGAGAAGTGTTTTCCCGTTATAATCAGCTGAGATCTCCAGTTTACCGGAAACATTCAGGGTAAATGTAAGTTTTTTGTTTGGGGAAGTAAGCGTGTATTTCTTTACCTTACCCTGTGCTACGATCAGCATTGGAAAAAGAAAGACTAAGATTAAAAATTTAGATCCCATGATTTTTTTGATTAATTCTACATATGGCTTGTTGATTTTCTCCACCAACAAGATAAATTTTAATGTGATTTTTATTGAGTTGTCAAGGATAAATATATTTTGTTGTCACTATATTGTTTTTTCCAATAATCAAATAGCTTGTTAATAATCGATTTATACCTTTTCTTAAAATAGGTACAAAAAA
>QNYL01000283.1 GCA_003973375.1 Flavobacteriia bacterium | reverse complement strand
ATTTCTAAAATTCAATCAGGTCATTCCTACGAAGCAGGTTTAC
Organism: Flavobacteriia bacterium; assembly: GCA_003973375.1. Taxonomy (GTDB): domain Bacteria; phylum Bacteroidota; class Bacteroidia; order Flavobacteriales; family Flavobacteriaceae; genus Namhaeicola. Next base: position 9,647 of record QNYL01000283.1, on the reverse strand, counting down.
CTTGCTGTGAAGCAGGTTTACCTTGCTGTGAAGCAGGTTTACCTTGCTGTGAAGCAGGTTTACCTTGCTGTGAAGCAGGTTTACCTTGCCGGACTAAGAGAAATCTTATTTATTGTGCCAATCTTACTCTTCTGCCACTTTAATTCTAACAATAAATTCCTGCAGACTTTTACCGTATTTTGAATCCTTAATATCAGGCGTCAGGGAGTTGTATATACTGTCGAGCCATTTGGTTTTCGCATAATTTAATTCGGTCAGAGCGATATACGGAGCCACTTCATGATCTGAATTATTGATCGCAAAATTGATCGCATACAAATATTTTCTTCTCAGTAATTTTTCTCTGAGGTCTTCTATTTTTTTTACAGAATCAGTATCTTTCCTGGCTGCCGCATCAAATCTGGCTTTTATCAAATCCAGATCCTTACCGTTAAATTTCTTATAGGTTTCTTTAAACTTTTCCAGTCTTTCTTGATTTTCCGAACCTTTGATCTTATAGAGATAGGAAAATTTATCTAAACTGGTTTTGATCACAATGGTATCATTTTCACCAAAGAAAGGAATCTTTTTATCACTTCTCGACATTTTTAAAAAATAGATCTCCGGACTCTCAACCTTATCGGTAAGGATAAAGGTATCGGTACCGTTTACCATTACAGAATCAACAGTAACAAACACAGAATCTTTTTGCTTTTGCAGATAGAATTTTCCTTTTTTCAGTCCGCTCACCTCCCCTTTTACATACATTTTATCATTTTCCTCTTTTGCACAGGAAAAAATCACTACGGCAATAAACATAAAACTTAATATCTTTTTCATCAGTATATTTATAAATTATTTTATTTATTATCAATATTTTACGGTGAAACAATCCGCATTAGTTCAGCAGTTAGAATTGCTCCGTAAGTACCTATCACATAACCAAAAACGGCCAGCAACACCCCAACGGTTGCCAGAGACGGGTGAAAAGCTGCTGCCACTACGGGCGCCGAAGCTGCCCCGCCAACATTGGCCTGACTTCCTACAGCAAGGAAGAAATAAGGAGCTTTGATCAGTTTTGCAACTATAAAAAGCAAGATCACGTGTATCAGCATCCATACTATTCCGATAAGTATAAGTCCGGGATTATCAAGCACCCTTCCCAGATCCATTTTCATTCCAATGGTTGCCACGAGAATATAAATAAAAACGCTTCCTATTTTACTGGCCCCGGCTCCTTCATAATTCTTTGCCTTGGTAAAAGACAAAATAATACCAATAAAAGTGGCTATGGAGATCATCCAGAAGAACTGCGATCCGAAAGAAGAAAATGCCGATGTTTTATCTCTTACCGCTTCAAAATTTGTTTTTAGAAATTCTGATATTCCGTTAGCACCCCAGTGCGCAAAACCAACTACTGAAAAGGCCATAGCCGCAATGATCATCAAGTCGGTCAATGTGGGAATCTTGCTAACACTTTCTGAGAAACTGGTTACTTTATTTTTTAGTTCTTCAATAGCCGAAGTATCTGCCTTGAGCCATTTATCGATCTTTTCCGATTTCCCGATTCCCATCAGCAATCCGGCCATCAGTAAATTAGCCACTACAATATCAACCAGCACCATTCCTCCGTATAATTTCGGATTGTATTCGTAGATCTCAAGCATGGCTGCCTGATTGGCTCCTCCGCCTATCCAGCTTCCTGCCAGGGTTGCCAATCCTCTCCAGGTGGCATCAAATCCGACACCTCCCACTGTTTCAGGTGAAAAAATTGAAATGATCATAATGGCAATTGGCCCTCCTATAATAATACCAACCGTTCCTGTAAAGAACATGATCAGTGCTTTCGGCCCCAGATTGAAAATCGCTTTAAGATCAATGCTCAAGGTCATTAAAACCAGTGCAGCAGGCAGCAGATAACGACTGGCCACAAAATAAAGATTGGAATGCGAATCGGAAATAATACCAAACGAATTAAAAATAGCCGGTATCATATAGGCCATCAGTAATGCAGGTACTACCTTATAAAATTTTTTCCAAAAACCACTTTCTTTTGAGGAAGTATAAAAAACAAAACCCAATGATAACATCAGGATTCCAAAAACGATCGTGTCATTGGTAAAATAAGGCTGATCTTCCATTCTTTTTATGTTTGGTTTATAAAATTGGGCTAATATATTAATTAAATCAATTGAGATTCAATATTTGGAGTATTTTTGTTTTTATTCAGGTACAGGTTTTTAAAAAAGTTTTGATTATTCTATATTTGGAACAAAATGTGTAAAATGCAAAGAAAATTCATCTTCTTTTTTGGGCTACTCCCTTTTTATTTGTTTTCTCAAAACAACTTTCAAAGATCAGAATACATCGAAACCATGAAAGAAACGATGAATATCAAACTGGATATCGATAATGATATCCAGACTTTCGAATATCATACAAAAAATCTGAGCTACAATATTTCGCCAAATCTGAATTCCAGAACCAACTTATCCTTTAATTATCGCTTTATTTCTTTTAAAATTGGCTATTCCCCAAGATTTTTAATGCCCGATAACAGCAGTGAAAAGGGAAAAACCCGAATCTTTAAATTTCAGGGCGACTTTTTTTATAAAAACTGGATGCAGACCCTGGAGTTTTCAAAGATCAAAGGATATTATGTGAGTGATATTATTCAAAACGATGGCACATTTACCAATAGTGATCTTCTTATTCTTCCCTATCTGAATACCGTAAATATCTATGGAAGAACCTTGTATAAATTCAACCCTAAACTCTCTCTGGAATCCATCTTTAAACAAACTGAAATTCAGCGAAAAAGTGCAGGAAGCCTGCTTACCAGCATAGGTTACGGTTATCTCGATATCCGAGATAAAACCAGTATTCAGGATTTGAACACTTTTAGTCTGATAGCTAATGCCGGTTATTTATATAATTTCGTGATTAGTAAACGCTGGTATGCTTTTATGGGTTTTATGCCGGGTGCCGGACTGGAATTTAACAAGGTTACTACAAAGATTGATGATGAAAGAAATATTTCAAGAAACACTGATTTTGTTATCAATCTTTATACGCAAATGGGTATTGGATACAACTCTGATAGTTTTTATGGCGGCACTGATTTCAGAGGTATTTATACTCCTCGTGAAAACAATGCCATTATCAAGTTCAATACGGCGCGGAACATCTTCAGAATTTATGTTGGCTACCGCTTTAAAGCCCCACGGTTTCTAAAAAAAAGTGTTGACTGGCTCGAGGATCAGAATCCTTTTTAGCCCCCTCTGCTCTCTTTCTACCTGTTGAAAAGTATTCTTAATATTCTCCATAATTGTTTCTGCTGTTGATTATATTTGTTTAATAATAACTCAATTAAACTTTTTATAATGAAACAACTGAAAGTATTATTTTTCTTTATCATCTTTCAGGTCTCTGCCCAGCAGGGCGGGATGTGGATCCCCTCTCTTCTCGAAGGGATGAACGAGACTGAAATGCATAATCTCGGCAGCAAAATGACTGCTAAAGATATTTGGGATGTCAATAATTCCAGCTTAAAAGATGCCATCATTCATTTTAACGGAGGATGTACCGGCGAGATCATTTCCGACAAGGCACTGATCCTGACCAATCATCACTGCGGATATGCTGCTATCCAGTCGCACTCTTCCGTAGAACACGATTATTTAAAAGATGGCTTCTGGGCGATGAACCCGGATGAAGAACTCGCTAATCCGGGTATGCATGTTACCTTTATCAAAAGAATTGATGATGTAAGCAACCTGATCTTTAAAGGAGTTACCGAATCCATGAGCGTTAAAGAAAAACAATCAAAGATCGATCAGAATATCGCTTTGGTAAAAAAGAATACCAAAAAAGAAGACTGGCAGGAGGTAATGATCAAACCGATGTACGATGGCAATCAGTACTACCTTTTTGTAATCGAGAATTACAGAGACATCCGTTTGGTGGGAGCTCCTCCCTCTTCTATAGGAAAATTTGGCTCAGATACCGATAACTGGATGTGGCCAAGACATTCCGGTGATTTTTCTCTTTTCAGAATCTATGCCGATAAGAACAACCGTCCGGCTGAATATTCACCGGATAATGTTCCCTACAAACCAAAACATTTCTTACCGGTATCCGTTGATGGTGTTGAAGAGAACGATTTCACTCTCGTATTCGGGTTTCCCGGAAGAACCAGCGAATATCTTCCTGCTGTAGCTATTGATCAGATCATTCATAAGATCAATCCCGCAAAAATTAAAATACGTGATGAAGCCCTTAAAATAGTGGATAAATATATGAGGGCTGATGAAAAGATCAAGATCCAGTACGCTTCAAAATTTGCTTCTATTGCCAATTACTGGAAAAAATGGATCGGTGAAAATCAGGGACTCGAAAGATCTAATGCCATTGATAAAAAAAGAAAACTGGAAGATGAATTTCAGAAAAAAGTAGCCGGTAAAGCTGAATACAGCTCACTTTTAAACGACTTTAACCGGCTCTATCACAAATTTGAAGATGTAGCTTTGGCAAGAGCCTACTGGACTGAGGTGGTTTACCGCAATATCGAACTGCTCAACGCCACAGTAAAACTTTATCAGTTTGAATATGTTGTTAAAAAGGATCCTGCAAAATTCGATAAGGAAAGAGAGGCACTGATCAACCGTTTTAAAGGTTTTTATAAGAATTACAATCCAAAAGTAGATCGGGAGGTTTTTGAAAAGCTGATAGGTCTCTATATTGAAAAGATCCCAGCCAAATATTTATCAGATGATCTGAAAAATATCGATGTACATGAACTGACCACAAAGATCTATTCTACTTCAAAGATCACAAGTTTTAACGGAATGAAGTCTTTGCTGGAAGGCAATCGTGAAGACGTATTGAAAAAGATTAATGCCGACAGCGGTTATCAATTAGGTAAAGTATTAACCGAGGATTTTTATCAGAAGATCAATCCTGAATTTTACGATATCAATTTACAGATCAATGCCGTACAAAAAAAATATATGAAAGCTCTGATGGAAACCTTCCCGAAAATGAGATTCTTTCCGGATGCCAACGGAACTTTAAGAGTTACTTACGGACAAGTAAAAGGCTATTTTCCTAAAGACGGGATTTATTATAAGCCGGTCTCTCATTTAAAAGGGGTAATGGAAAAATATGTACCTGGAGATTATGAATTTGATGTTTCACAAAAATTGATCGATCTCTACGAGAAAAAAGATTATGGCAATTACGGTTCCGATAGTAAGATGCCTGTAAATTTCCTGGGGACTAACCATACCACAGGGGGAAATTCAGGTAGCCCGGTAATCGATGCCTACGGAAACTTAATCGGACTCAATTTTGATCGTGTTTGGGAAGGTACCATGAGCGATTACAATTACGACCCGGAGATTTGTAGAAATATCATGGTTGATGTTCGTTATATTCTGTTTATCATCGATAAATATGCTGGAGATAAACGTCTGATCGATGAAATGAAACTCGTTCACCCAAAAAAGAAATAATCACTCAAAATCAATATAAAATGAAATACTTTAAGCTCTATTTATTTATTGCTGCACTGAGTTTTGTTTCCTGTAAAACCACTCAGGAAACCACTAAAGTTGTAGCTGAACCCGAAAAGGCATCTGTTCTAAGTGATGCCAAAGCAAAAGAAATACAGGGAGGTATGTGGATCCCTTCTCTGCTGGAAGGAATGAACGAAGAAGAGATGAAATTACTGGGAAGTAAAATTTCTGCCAAAGACATCTGGGATACAGAACATCCAAGTATTAAAGATGCTGTTGCTATTTTTGGTGGCGGATGTACTTCAGAAGTAGTTTCTCCAAAAGGATTACTTTTAACCAATCATCACTGTGGTTACAGTACCATTCAGTCTCACTCTACCGTTGAACACGATTATTTAAAAAATGGCTTTTGGGCAAAAGATCACAGTGAAGAACTGGTCTCTCCCGGATTAAAAGCTACATTCATCATCAGGATCGACGATGTAACATCTCAGGTTTTTAACGGTGTAAAGGACAGCATGGATGAAGTTTCTAAAATGAAGCTTATCAATCAGAATATCAATAAAATTACAAAATCGGCGGATAAGGAAGCCTGGCAAACAGCCAATGTAAAATCCTTTTACAAAGGAAATAAGTACTATCTGATCATTACCGAAGTGTATAAAGATGTTCGGATGGTAGGAGCTCCACCAACCTCTATTGGTAAATTTGGTTCTGATACCGATAACTGGATGTGGCCACGCCATACCGGAGATTTTTCTGTTTTCAGAATCTATGCAGATGCCAATAATCATCCTGCAGAATATTCCAAAGACAATGTACCGTATAAACCCAAACATTTTTTACCAATCTCACTTGATGGTGTTGAGGAAAATGATTTTAATCTGATCTTAGGATTTCCGGGCAGAACCAATGAATATCTGCCTGCCGTTGGGGTAAGTCAGATTGTTAATGTTTTAAACCCTGCCAAGATCAAGGTAAGAGAAAATGCACTAAAGATTGTTGATGAATTTATGAAAGCTGATGAGAAGATCAGAATTCAATATGCTTCAAAATATGCCGGAATTGCCAATTACTGGAAAAAATGGATCGGTGAAGACCAGGGAATTCATCAAACCCATGGTATTCAAAAGAAAAAGGATAAAGAGGCTAAATTCACACAGATCATCAATCAAAAAGGTTTAACACAATATCAATCGCTGCTGCCTGATTTTGAAAGACTCTATAAAGATATTGAGCAGGTTGCCCTGGCAAGAGATCTTTGGATCGAAGTAGCTTACAGAAACGTAGAATTACTAAACTTTACCTTCAGTGCCTATCAACTGGAAATGGCCTATAAAAAAGGGGGAGCGCAGGCATTTGAGAAAACACGTGAAAGAATTTTATCAGGTTACGAAAGTAAGTATAAAAATTACAGCGCTAAGGTTGATCAGCCTGTATTTGAAAGTCTGACCCGTTTGTATGCTCAGAAAGTTCCTAAGGATTATTTACCTGAGAACATGAAAGGTGTTGATTTTTCTAAACTGACTGCAGACATTTATCAAAATTCAAAGTTTACCAGCTTGAAAGGAGTTAAAGAATTACTTTCAGGAACTCCTGAGGAAGTGATCAAAAAACTGAATAACGATAAAGGTTACGCTTTTGGCAAGGAATTACACAGTATTTTTTACAACAAGATCGAACCCAAATATCAAAAAATTACTTTAGAACTGAATGCGATACAAAAGAAATACATGAAAGCCCTGATGGAAGTATTTCCTAATGACCGTTTTTATCCTGATGCCAATTTTACCCTACGGGCCAATTACGGCCGGGTTAAAGGATATGAGCCTAGAGATGCGGTTCTTTATCTGCCAAATACTTATTTAAAAGGCGTAATGGAAAAATACGTACCCGGAGATTACGAATTTGATGTGCCGGAAAAATTACGTGAACTGTATTATAAAAAAGACTTTGGAGTATATGGAGAGAATGGCAGAATGCCTGTGAATTTTCTGGGAACCAATCATACTACAGGAGGTAATTCCGGAAGTCCGGTAATGGATGCTCATGGTAATTTACTCGGATTGCTTTTCGATGGTACCTGGGAAGGTATTATGAGCGATCTTTATTACGATGCTGATATTGTAAGAAGTATTTCAGTGGATATTCGATATGTCCTTTTCGTGATGGACAAATATGCCGGTGCTACTCATTTGATCGATGAGATGAAACTGGTTCATCCTAAGAAATAAGATCTAAGGATCACTATACAATTAAAAAACTCAGGGTTTTAAAACTCTGAGTTTTTTTACATTTACTCGTATATAAATTGACTTCTTTAATCAGCATCTATCGGGACAGTCAAAACGCTAATACCCGATAAAATATCATTTTTAATGTTGGGAACTCTCTTTGATATAAATTCTGTCAAACCTGCCTGTTTTAAAAAAGCGGCAAAGATAGTTTTTTATTCACCTTAAACAGTAATTTATTGAGAATTCTCCATGTAAACTACACATCTAAGGAGCCGCCAATTTCAAGAAGGGTCAGTTCTTTTCCTTTTTCTTTAAAAGATGCCACAGCCTTTTTATGATCAATAACAATGTATCCGAAAGTATCAAAATGATAGCCCAGCACTCTGTTGCATTCAACATAATCAGAGGCTATTGCAGCACTTTCAATACCCATGGTAAAATTATCACCTAAAGGCAAAACAGCCAGATCGATGCTTGTTTGTAGCGGGATCAGCTTCATATCCATAGTAAGTGCCGTATCTCCGGCAATATAAATATTTCCTTCATCCGATTCTATGATAAATCCTCCGGGCTGGCCGCCATAACTGCCATCAGGGAAAGAACTGGAATGAATGGCATTGGTATAAGTAACTTTTCCAAAATCAAAGGCCCAGGTACCTCCGTGATTCATCGGATGCCCTTCAATGCCCAACTCAGCAAAATGATTTATGATCTCAAAATTGGATACCACTTTTGCCCCTGTTCTTTTGGCAATAGCCTCAACATCGAGAATATGATCCTGATGCGCATGCGTAACCAGAATATAATCGGCTTTTAAACTGTTGATATCAATATTTTTTGCCAGTTCATTTCCGGTAATAAAAGGATCAACAATGATATTTTTTCCTGCTACTTCAATACTTAATGAGGCGTGACCGAGATAGGTAATTTTCATGATCTTAGATTTTAAGTTATTCTATAAAATTATTGAAGAAAAAGTTTAAAAACAAAAAACCGCCGGGGAATTTTTCCACAACGGTTTTTTAAACTAAACTAACTATATTTTAAAAAGTATAATTTACATATACCGTAAAATTCCTTCCCGGTTCGTAAATTCTGCCTTTGTTGATATTTGAATTTTTATAAGAGAAGGTTAAATGCTCATAATAAGCTGTATCAAAGATATTCAGCACAGCAGCACCGATGGACAAGCCTTTAAGAGGTTTAACCCCCGCACTAAAATCAAGCGTATTAAAACCAGGAGTTTCTTTTTCCATAAAAGTTTTTGAGATCCTGTCCTGTTTGGAAACAATTCTCGATTTAAGATTGATCCAGTAAGACTCTTTATCGTATAAAAGTCCGAGATGGGTTGTAAAAGGCATCACCTGAGGCAAAGGCTCATCAAAATCCTTATTCTGACCGTAGGTATAAGAAAAATCGCTTTGGAATTCCAGATCCTTCAGGATCTTATAATTAAAAAAGGCCTCGTATCCGGTTTGCATGGCATGATCTACATTGATAAATCTTTTGGCATATACCGGCGGTACAGTTGGCATAAATTTTCTGGGGAGATCCTCATCCACCACTGCTGTGATATAGTCTTTCATAAAAGAATAGAAAAGCGTTACGCCAAAATCCATTCTGTCATAATCCTGACGGAAAGACACTTCGAACTGATTGTTCTTTTCGGGGTCCAGATAGGGATTTCCTACATATTCATACGGATCTGCGCCAATATTAAAATGATTGATAAAACGCTCAGGCATAGAAGCAGCTCTTACCCCCCTTCCATAGGCCACCTGCCACTGGGAATGATCGGTACTGTAGATATAGGATATCGTACCACTCAGATTCGCTTCATGCTGATCATCGATCTCTCCTCCATAGAGTTCAAGAAAATCCTTTTCGGGATCATTGATAGAGGCCGTAACAAAAT
>QNYL01000237.1 GCA_003973375.1 Flavobacteriia bacterium | reverse complement strand
CTGATAAAAAGGACAGAGGTACAGAGGTTATTCTGCATATTTCAGAGGATTCAAAAGAATTTCTGGAAGAAAGCCGAATCAGAGAGCTTTTGACAAAATATAATAAATTTATGCCGGTTCCGATCAAATTCGGCACCAAGGAAATACCCGATCCAAACCATACTCCAAAAACCATTAAGGATAAAGATGGTAAGGAAACAACCGAGGAGCAAAAAATGATTACGGTTGATAATATTATCAACAATCCGCATCCGGCCTGGACTAAAAAGCCAAGTGAGTTAACAGATGAGGATTATCTTAATTTTTATAGAGAGCTGTATCCAATGCAGTTTGAAGAGCCTTTATTCCATATCCATTTAAATGTGGATTATCCGTTCCATCTTACCGGGATCTTGTATTTCCCTAAATTAACCACCAATATAGATATTCAGAAAGATAAGATTCAACTTTATCAAAATCAGGTGTTTGTAACTGATAATGTTGAAGGTATTGTACCTGATTTTCTGCAGATGTTAAGAGGGGTGATTGATTCTCCGGATATTCCGCTGAACGTTTCCAGAAGCTATTTGCAATCGGATGGCGAAGTGAAAAAGATCTCAAGCTATATCACTAAAAAAGTAGCGGATAAACTGAATTCTTTATTTAAGAACAACCGTGAGGATTTTGAGAAAAAATGGAATGATATTAAGGTGATCATCGAATACGGAATGCTGACCGATGAGAAATTCTTTGAAAGAGCACAGAAATTTGCTTTGTATCCAACTGTAAACGACAAATATTATACGCTTGAAGAATTAAAAGAAAAGATAAAACCTGCTCAAACCGATAAAGACGGCAATCTTGTTATTCTGTATGCTTCCAATAAAGATGAGCAGCACAGTTTTATTGTTGAGGCTGAGGCCAAAGGTTACGAAGTATTGTTGCTCGATTCTCCGATCGTACCTCATCTGATGCAGAAACTTGAAACTGAAAATTCAGAGTTGTCAGATAAGAAGCAACCGATCAAATTTGCCCGTGTTGATTCTGATTCAATCGATAAACTGATCCGGAAAGATGAAGAGCAGATCTCTAAACTGAGTGAAGAAGATCAGAAAAAGTTGAAAACTATTATTGAAGAGGTTGTACCTAAAGAGAAATATACCGTTCAGCTGGAAGCACTGGATTCAAATTCTAATCCGTTTATCATTACCCAACCGGAATTTATACGCAGAATGAAAGAAATGCAGCAAACCGGTGGCGGTGGTATGATGGGGATGGGTAATTTCCCCGAGATGTACAATCTTGTGGTAAATACCAATTCTGATCTGATGCAAAAGATCCTGAAAGCTAAAGGAAAACGTAAAGAATACATTAATCAGGCGCTGGATCTTGCCAAGCTGTCGCAGAATTTGTTACAAGGTAAAGATATGACCGATTTTATCAAACGTAGTTATGAACTGATGAAATCTTAAGCATAAAGATGCTTTATAATTAAAGATCCCCGGTATTTTCCGGGGATTTTTTATTGCAAAATTATTCTCTAATAACAGATAGAAGTATCTGGATATTTTTTTATGTATAAGTAAAAGAATGAAAAGTTTGAAGAAAGGATCAAATAATATTCACTTCGATCTCCAGATCAATATCAAATTTTTGTTTAACGGTACTCTGAATATTTTGAGCCAGATCTAAAATATCTTTACCGGAAGCATTGCCATAATTAACAAGTACCAAAGCCTGATTTTTATGTACACCGGCATCGCCAAAGCGTTTGCCTTTAAATCCGCATTGTTCGATCAGCCATCCGGCCGGAACTTTTATCAGATTTTTTCCTGCAGGATAAGACGGGATCTTTGGGTAGGATTGTTTAAGTTGTTCAAAATGAGCTTTTGAGATTACAGGATTCTTAAAAAAACTACCGCTGTTTCCTATTTCTTTCGGATCGGGTAATTTTGCTTTTCGGATGCCTGTAATGATATCGGAAATATCTTTGATCGATGGATCGGTATTGCTGGTCTTTTCGAGTTCTGCACGGATTGCTCCGTAATCTTTTCGTAATAAATGGTCTTTCCGGGTCAGTTTAAAAGTAACATTCAGGATGATGTATTTTCCCTTGCCTTCTCTTTTAAAAAAGGAATCACGGTATCCGAAATTGCAATCGGAAGCGGTAAAGGTTTTTATCGTATTTGTTTCAATTTCCAGTGCTTCGAGCTGGTAAAAAGTATCTTTGATCTCTACACCGTAAGCACCGATATTTTGTATCGGACTTGTCCCTACATTACCCGGTATTAAAGAAAGGTTTTCAATTCCGCCGTAGTTATTATCGATACACCACAATACGAACTCATGCCAGTTTTCTCCGGCCTGAGCGGTAACGAGTACATGCTCATCATCGTGCTCGTGGGTTTCGATCCCTTTTGTACAAAGTGAGATTACCGGTTTGGAGATGTCTTTTGTCAGTAAAATATTACTGCCACCACTGAGAATAAAAACCTCTTTGTATTCTGAAATGATTTTTTTGAGTTGTTCCAGTGAAGTAACCACAGCAAAACTTTCGGCATTGACATCAATACCGAAAGTGTTGTAGGGTTTTAAAGATATATTTTTTTTAAGCATTAAGTTTTGTATTGCTCCAGGGCAAGTTTAAGCAGTTCTACAGAACGTACAAGATCTCCTTTTTTAAGTACATAGGCAATACGGATCTGATTCTTTCCGGAACCCGGCGTAGAATAGAATCCGCTTGCGGGTGCAACCATAACGGTTTCGCCCTGATCGCTAAAGTTTTCCAGCATCCATTGTGCAAAATTATCAGCATCTTTTACGGGTAATTCTGCAATACAGTAAAACGCACCTTTTGGAGCAGATACCTTTACATTTTTGATCTTTTTAAGTTCGCTGATCAGGATATTTCTCCGTTCAACATATTCCTCAATTACTTCTGTAAAATAAGTTGCGGGAGTTTCAAGTGCAGCCTCGCTGGCGATTAAAGCGTATGTTGGCGGACTTAAACGGGCCTGTGCATATTTTAAAATTGTACCAATCAGTTCTTTATTTCGGGAAACCACACATCCTATTCTGGCGCCACACATGCTGTAACGTTTTGAAACTGAATCGATCATGATGGCATTCTTTTCAATACTCTTTTCACTCATTACCGAATAATGCATAATTCCGTCGTAAACAAATTCACGGTAAACTTCATCGGCGATCAGGAAAAGATCGTATTTAATTACCAGTTCCTTAAGTTGTTCGATCTCTTCTTTAGAATAGAGATATCCGGTTGGATTTCCCGGATTACAGATCAGTATTGCTTTGGTTTTATCGGTAATTCGCTTTTCAAATTCTTCGATGGGAGGCAGTGCAAAATCATTTTCAATGGAAGAAATGATCGGAACCACATTGATCCCGTTAGCTACCGAGAATCCGTTATAATTAGCATAGAAGGGCTCGGGGATGATGATCTCATCTCCGGCATCGGTAATACTTCCCAGGGTAAACAATAAGGCTTCTGATCCGCCGGTGGTAACTACAATATCTGACGCATCTATTTCGATATCGTGAGCTTTGTAATAATCGGCAAGTTTTGTCCGGTATATCTCTGATCCTTCACTTCTCGCATAAGACAAGACTTCGATATTATTGTTCTTTACAGCGTCAAGGGCAACCTTAGGCGTTTTGATATCTGGCTGACCTATATTCAAATGAAAAACCTTTAATCCTCTCTTTTTGGCTTCCTCGGCATAAGGAACCAGTTTTCTTATGGGCGACTCGGGCATCTTCAGCCCTTTATATGATATTTTAGGCATAGGAGTCTACAATTGTTAATAGATTGCAAAATTGCGAAATTTAATTTATATCTGTACCATTTTTAATCATTTATTAACAGCTTATTATTTAGAAAAGAGTACTAAAATTTTGTATATTTGCAATAATTAATAATAACAAAAAAAATATAATTATGTCAAGTGATTCAAAATTATTAGCCGGATTGATATTAGGTGCCGCAGCAGGAGCTGTAGCAGGATTATTGGTTGCTCCACAAAGTGGTAAAGAAACCAGAGAAATGTTAGCAGATAAGTCGGCAGATCTACGGGCTGATCTGGAAGATAAATTCAAAGATTTGTCAAAAAGAATTAGCGAACTGGAAGGTACTACTATTGATGATTTTAAAGGAAAATTCTATGATGCCAAAGGAAAAATTAAAAAGCAGTATTCAAGTATTGTAAATAAAGTGAAGAAATTAGAAGAGGAATTGGCTGATAAAATGAATGAACTGAAAAAGGAAGCAGGAGAATTAGAAGCTGAAGTTGAAAAAGCTTAAATTCATATCTTCAATTCTTTGAAATGTTTGATTTGATTAGAAAATATGTAGACAACCGGATAAAATTGGTAAAAATTGAATTGGTTAGTGTTTTGGCCAATGTAACTGCTGGTTTGGTGAGTTCATTCATGATTTTGCTGATGATTACTTTCATCATTCTGATGCTGAGTATCTCACTGGCTTTCTGGATGGCATCTATATTTGACAGTAATACAATAGGTTTTTTAATTGTAGGAGGTATTTATATTTTAACATTTGTCATTTACTTGGCGTTTAGTAAAGATTATATTGACACCAAGGTGAAAGATAAGATTGTTAGCCTTGCTTTTAAAGCTGAAGAAGAGCTCCAGGATGATGAATATGTTGAATTTGACGATGAATAACCTCAATTCTGTTAATACTTTATTACATAAAATACAGAGATTAAAATTATTTTAAATTAATTGAAAAAGTGAGCGATAGTAAAATTTACAGGATAAAAACTTTTTCTGATCTTCAGGCTGAAAAGGCTAAACTTAAATCGGAGATTTCAGATCTTGAATCAGATTTTAAATCGAGCCCCATTTTAAAAATTAGTTCAGCAATTTTTGGTAAAGGCAAGTATCCCGACAGTGCATTTAAACGCCCTTTATCGTTTTTAACTAAAGGGAATAATAGTAATTCATTGACAACAGGATTGGTTCATACTACTGAGAACCTTTTGGGTACTTTTCTGATTTCTAATAAGTTTACACGCAAATATTTTATTGGTTATACTATTGCCAAAGAAATGATTCCTTTTGCAGTTAAAAAATTTTATGAAGTATTTAAAGATAAAACCAAATATTATTAGGAACTTATAAAATTTACGGCTGAAAAGTTAAAAATATCTTAAAAAATGCTCCTTTTTGGAGTATTTTTTATATCTTATAGGGCTTAAAGATTGAATGATGACCCTGAGGAGATATGTGATATTGATTTTTTTTATATTTTTCGGAACTTGCATGATGAGTTCTCAGGACAAATTTTTCATCTCTACCAACAAACCTTCCTATACACTTCCATTTGAGTTTATAAATAATATGATGGTTATTCCTATTGAGGTAAATGGTAAAGAATTATCATTTTTGCTCGATACAGGCATTGAAAATTCTATTATTTTCAATTTTAAGTTTAAAGATTCGATTATCTTAAAAGATACAGAAGATATCATCTTACACGGCCTTGGGGAGGGAGCCTCTTTAAACGCGTTACGTTCTAAGAATAACCTGATTAGGATAGGCAAAATACTTAATCTAAATCATATGATCTACGTGATTTTGGATGAAAAATTTGATCTTTCCGCCAAAATGGGCATCGATATCAACGGGATTATTGGGGGAGATCTTTTTAAAGATTTTATTGTTGATGTGAACTATCAAAATAAGAAACTTACATTTTATGATCCGAAAAAATACGTTCAGGAAACCTGTAAAAAATGTCAGACTTTCCCTTTGGAATTTTACCGGAATAAACCTTATATAAAAGCGGAAGTTGTTAATGATAACGGTAAACGTTCAAAGGTAAAACTATTGATCGATTCCGGAGGGGGAGATGCTTTATGGCTTTTTGAAGGTTCGGAAAAGAATATCAAAATTACAGGCAGGTCTTTCGAAGATTTTCTCGGTCAGGGGCTTAGCGGTGCGGTTTTTGGTAAACGCTCTATGATTGATAAAATGATCCTTGGAGATTTTGAGTTTGAAAATATTACCGTATCCTATCCTGATTCGACTTCTGTTATGTCAAGAGGAAAGAATATCGACCGGAATGGTACAATAGGAGCAGAGATCCTTAGGAGATTCCGTATGATCATTGATTATCCTAATAAACGAATCACACTGAAAAAGACCAGAGCCTTTAACGATCCTTTCTTGTATAATAAAAGCGGTATAGAATTGGTTTATGGCGGAAAAATGTTGGTAAAAGAAGAGCATTCATTTATTGTTCCCAGTAATAATACAGCCAACAGCAGCCGTTCCTCTTACCCGGAAGTGATCTATACCTATGCTTTATCCTTTAAGCCCAGTTACAGAATATCATTTATCCGAAAAGACTCTCCTGCCGATCTTGCCGGACTTCAGGTTGATGATATGGTAGTTGAGATTAATGGAAGATCTGTTTACGATAAGAGTCTTCAACAGATAATCTACGAACTCTCCGGATTGAAAAGTAAAAAGATAAAAATACGTGTCAAACGAAATAACAGACAATTGAAATTTAAATTTGAACTGAAAGATATTCTATAAAAAAAAAGCCCTGTTTAAGGGCTTTTTTTTAATTTTTTTCCTGGATCATATTCTTCTTTTCCTGCAAAATATTTTTTGCTTCCTTATCCAGTACCCTTCCTTTAACATGAAGGATCTTTGTAGGTTCAAAAGCATTTGATTTTACGGTAACAGTTTTTGAGAAAGGGCCTACTCTGTTGGTGGCATATCTCACTTTTATTTCACCGGTTTCTCCGGGCAAAATAGGCTTATCGGGTTTGGTGGGTACTGTACATCCGCAGCTTCCTTTTACACTGTAAATAATAAGCGGAGATTTTCCAACATTTTTAAATTTAAAAACACGGTTTCCATCGCTGTTCTTGTCGATATCACCATAGTTGATAATCTCGTGTTCAAATTCAAATACCGGCCCGGTATAGTCTTTTTTAATTTCTTCTTTGGTTTGAGCTTTAGCTGTTATTGTCATCACACCTAAGATCAAAAAAATCAGTATTTTTTTCATAATGTTAAAATTTATTGAGCAAAGTTAATATTTTAATTGAAAATACTAACTCATTTCATCCAAATATATTGCTTAAATATTGTAGTTTTGCAATCGTTTTCACAATAATTTAACATATGAATATTCCTGCAAAATACAATCCGCTTAAGGTTGAAGATAAATGGTATAATTACTGGATGGAAAATGGTTACTTTTATTCCAAACCGGATGAGAGACAACCTTATACAATTGTAATTCCCCCTCCAAATGTTACCGGTGTTTTGCACATGGGGCATATGCTGAATAATACGCTTCAGGATGTTCTGATTCGTAAGGCCAGGATGCAGGGGCTTAATACGTGCTGGGTACCCGGAACCGATCATGCCTCAATTGCTACAGAAGCAAAAGTTGTGGCAAAACTTAAAGAAGAGGGGGTAAAAAAAGAAAACCTGAGCAGGGAAGAGTTTTTAGAGCATGCCTGGGACTGGACTCATAAACATGGAGGGATTATTCTGGAGCAGCTAAAAAAACTGGGGGCTTCCTGCGACTGGAAACGAACCAAATTTACCATGGATGATGATATGTCAGAATCTGTAACCAAGGTTTTTGTCGATCTCTTTAATAAAGGATTGATCTACAGAGGGTACAGAATGGTAAACTGGGATCCTGAGGCAAAAACCACTGTTTCGGATGAAGAAGTGATCTATAAAGAAAAGAACGGAAAACTTTATTATCTCAGATATCAGATCGAAGGGGAAGAGGAATTTGTTACTATTGCCACCACACGGCCGGAAACTATTTTAGGAGATACCGCCGTTTGTGTAAATCCGAATGACGATAGATTTACCCATCTGAAAGGAAAAAAAGTAATTGTTCCTGTAGTAAACAGAGTAATTCCGATCATTGAAGATGAATATGTAGATATGGAGTTTGGTACCGGTTGTTTAAAGATTACACCGGCGCATGATCCTAATGATAAGGAAATAGGAGAGAAGCATAATTTGGAAGTGATTGATATTTTTAACGATGATGCTACATTGAATTCTTACGGACTTCATTATGAAGGGAAGGATCGTTTTGTAGTGCGAAAAGAGATTATTAAAGAATTAAAAGAACTTAAGAATCTTGTAAAAGAAGAAGATTATCAGAATAAGATAGGCACTTCCGAAAGGACTGGTGCGGTGATCGAACCTAAAATTTCGATACAATGGTTCTTAAAGATGAAAGATCTGTCGGAGCCTGCGCTGAAAGCTGTAATGGAAGATGATGTAGAACTGGTTCCTGCTAAATTTAAAAATACCTATCGTCACTGGATGGAGAATGTCCGTGATTGGAATATTTCCCGTCAGCTATGGTGGGGACATAGAATTCCTGCTTTTTTCTATGGAAATGGCACAAATGATTATGTTGTGGCTGAGACAATAGAGGAAGCATTGGTTCTGGCCAAAGAAAAGACCGGAAAAGAACTGAGTATAGATGATCTGAAACAGGATGAAGATGTGTTGGATACCTGGTTCTCTTCATGGTTATGGCCTATTTCTGTTTTTGACGGTATAAGACATCCGGAGAATAAAGAGATTGAATATTATTATCCTACGCAAGACCTTGTTACCGCTCCTGAGATCTTATTTTTCTGGGTGGCAAGAATGATCATTGCAGGATATGAGTATATGGGAGAAAAGCCTTTTTCAAAGGTTTACCTTACCGGAATTGTACGGGATAAACTGGGCAGAAAGATGTCTAAATCGTTGGGTAATTCCCCAGATCCGATCGGATTGATGGAAAAATATGGTGCTGATGGGGTAAGAGTTGGGATGTTATTGACTTCTCCTGCCGGAAATGATCTGCCTTTTGATGAAGATCTGTGTGAACAGGGAAGAAATTTCTCCAATAAGATCTGGAATTCTTTCAGACTGGTAAAAGGCTGGGAAGTTTCGGAGGGAATTGAACAACCCGAATCGGCCAAGCAAGCAATAAAATGGTTTGATGCCAAATACAATGATGTTTTAAGAAGGCTGGAAAATTCTTATAAAGGTTACAGGATCTCTGAGGCTTTGATGATCACTTACAAGTTTATCTGGGATGATTTCAGCTCCTGGTATCTGGAAATGGTAAAACCCGCTTATCAGAGTCCGATTGATGCAGTGACCTATAAAAAAACCATTGAAAATCTGGAAAAAGTACTAAAGATCTTACATCCTTTTATGCCTTTTATTTCTGAGGAGATCTGGCAACTGATCACCGACAGAAAAGAAGAGGAAGCCTTGATTGTTGCTCCATGGCCTGAAATATCCGGTACAGATAAAGATATGGTTACTCAGTTTGAATTTGCGTCTGAAGTGATCTCCGGTATCAGAAATATCAGAAAGGATAAAAATATTCCCAATAAGAATACTTTAGAATTGTTTGTTTTGAACAATGAGGAGAATACCAGTGCTTTTGATGTGATCATTAAAAAACTGGGAAATCTTAAAAAACTTGAATATGTAACTGAAAAGCTCAGTGGGGCAATCTCTTTCCGGGTAAAATCCAATGAGTATTTTATCCCTATGGGAGAAAATGTCAATATGGAGGAGGAGCTTGAAAAGCTTGAGAACGAACTTAAATACACCAAAGGATTCCTCAATTCAGTAGAGAAGAAACTCAACAATGAAAGGTTTGTAAACAATGCTCCGCAAAAGGTAATTGAAATTGAGCGTAAAAAAGAAGCGGATGCCCTGGCTAAGAT
>QNYL01000228.1 GCA_003973375.1 Flavobacteriia bacterium | reverse complement strand
AGAATTGCAGGTAGGGGAGGTTTCGGTATACATTTGATTTTATTTTTATTTAATTATTTTTTGTTCGAATTTATACGTTGTTTATCTATATCGTATTAACCATCTTTTGAGGTAGTTAATAAATTGTTTATAACTCGAAAAAATTGTTAATATCCGAAACGGTATTTTATACCTTATATTGTATTTTTTTAACAAATAGTGGTGGTTTCTGGTGAATTTTAAGGATAATTTAGCATGAGTTGTTTTGTTAATAAACCCATAGATTTGTATATTAATAAAACAAGAAATTAACTATAAAGTATAAAAATTGACCTGACAAATGGAAAATAATTCATGATCGACGAGTAGGAATTCAGGAATTTGATTTTAATAATCAGGAAAAAAGTACTAAATCATTCTTCAACTCAATAATACAAATGTGTTTAGCAGGAGTTGAGCTTTTACCGGGGAAGATATTTGATGATATAGGTTTTAATAAACTGGATGATGAAATTTTTAAACAATTAACCATCTATCGAATTGCTTTTCCAAAAAGTAAACTAAAAACGACTGAATTTTTAAGAAGGTATGCACAGATAGATTGGAATGAAGACAAGATCTATCGTTACCTGGATAAACTACAGTCAAAACAGAAAGAGTTGATACAACAAATAAGTTATTAGCACACCAGGAAGGTGTTAGGAGGCTTGATTAGCATTGTTTTTTACGATGTAATAACACTTTACTTTCAAATAGATAATGAGGATGATTTGCGTAAAAGAGGCTTCTCAAAAGAAGGAAAACATCAGAATCCACAAATAGTTTTGGGATTACTGGTAAGTATAGATGGTTACCCCTTAGCATTTGATATTTTCGAAGGTAATAAATTTGAAGGACACACTATGCTGCCTGTTATAGATTCCTTTAAACGAAAATATGATTTAGCGAATTTGATAATTATTGTTGATAGCTGATTGTTATCTGCCTGATATATATCAGAACTGCAAGAGAAAGATTACGATTTTATTCTCGGAGCAAGGATAAAAAATGAAACGAATATTATTAAGAAAAAGATATTATCACTTAAATTACAAAACGGACAAAGCAAAATTATAAACAAAGCAAACGGATTAAAACTTATAATCAGCTATTTTGATAAACAGGCAAAGAGAGACAGCTACAATAGGGAAAGAGGTTTAAGACGTCTTGAAAACCAATGAAGAAAGTCATCATTTTATCAAAGACCATTAAAGCATTACATCATTAACGCATTAAATAATAAAAGTTCAGGATATCCTGAACTTTTATTATTAGTTTTAGTTAAAAATTGATATCGCTGGATTTTTTTAAAAAATTCAGACTCTTTTTACAGCTTTCAAGAGGTGAATAATTATATCTTTCTACTTCAACAATACCATATCTCATTCCGGCTTTTCCTTTTTGGGCAAAGATCGGAGGGAAATTCATAATGCCTCTGGAGCCGAGTTCTTTTTCATCCTTGATGTGCCACAACTGGAATCTTCCCGGATATTTATTGAAATAATCTATCGGATTTTTACCGCCTTTTGTGATCCAGTATAGGTCCAGTTCCATGGTAACCTTACTCGCATCGGTAAGTTCAAGCAGCCAGTCGTAAACCGTTTTTCCTTCAAAAATAGTTTTAAATTCCTTATCATGATTGTGGTAGCCAAATTTTATACCATTGGCTTTACATTTTTCACCTACGGCATTAAAGTATTTTGCAAATTGTCTGAGTCCTTCAAGGCTGGTATATCCTTCCTTGCTCATCCAGGGCTGAACGATCCATTTTACGCCTGCTGCCTTATGGGCTGCGATGGCATCGTCCCACCAGGCCATGGTTTTATCCCAGTTGGCTGCATCCGGCAGGTTCTGCCCGGTATGCGATCCTAAGAATTTGATACCATTCTTTTCGCATAGATTTTTAAAGGCAAGGGGTTCCATACCGTAAAATTTACCGTCTTTAAATCCTGCTGCTTCAACAAATTTATAACCCATATCACCCACTTTTTTAATGGTGGATACCGGATCTTTTTTCATGTCGTCTCTAACCGACCATAACTGAAGGCCGATAAATTTCTCTTTTTTGGGTTTCGGAGAGATCATTCCCTGTAAAACAAGGGCAAGTATCGCTACAACGAATAAAATTTTAAAACTTTGCTTTTTAATATTCATAATTTTATATTTAAAATGTCTGGTAAAAGTGATTCTACGATCTTTTAAGAAGGAAAGTAAAACCTGTTATCCAAATTTACTAAATAAGTTGATTAAAAGCTTATAAAACAGAGATATATTTTTTGGGAGTACTTTTTTAAAACGTACCGAATCAGGTTTGTTAGTTGTTTTTAGCCTCTTCCCTTGGTCTGAAAATCATATCTACTTTAGCCTTTTCTTTATTGATCTTTAAAGCTGCCTCAAATTTATTTCCGCTTTTGGCGACAAAACCTTTTAAAAATCCTGTTTCTCCTTTGGTAAGGAGTTCCTGAATCTGATTGTCGGTTAGTTTCTTTTTGGCGATGGTTTTAGGAAGATAGAAATTACAATCGCCATTACTGTATTTGTTGTTGGTACAGAAGACCGATTTTGGAGAGTGTTTTAGTTTTCCTTTACCGCAAACAGGGCAATCCTGCAGGTTCGGATCAACAAACTGAGTAAATCCTTTCCCCGAATTTTTCATCTGATCAGTTACCTGATGGGTGTAGGCTTTGATCTGATCGTTAAAGGTTTTGTATTCCAGCTCTCCTTTTTCGATCTGTTTTAGTTTATGTTCCCAGTCACCGGTCAGTTTAGGAGAAAGAATGGCAAATCCTTCCAGATTCTTAACAAATTCGATTCCCAGATCACTTGGGATGAGCTTTTTCTTTTCTCTTTTAATATAACCTCTTCTTATGATGGTTTCGATTATTCCCGCACGTGTTGCCGGAGTTCCAATTCCTTTTTCCTTCATTGCCTCTGCCAGTTCAGAATCTTCATCATCGAGTAATTTACCGGCTGTTTCCATCAGTTTTAAAAGGGAGGCTTCGGTAAGTATGGGGAGCGGTTTTGTTTTTTTGGCTTCGATCTCTTTTGATATCACATCCGTGATCTCATCCTTTTCAAGAGGAGGCAACAAGGTATCTTCATCCTCTTCATCCAGTTTTTTACCGTCGAAGATCTTAAAACCAATATCTTTTAAAATATTTCCCCGGGCGATCAATTCTACTTCGTTTGAATCGAGAACGACTTTGGTAGAATCTTTTAAAACCGGTTTATGAAAGGCCTTACAAAACTGAAACAGTACGAGTTTATAGATGTTTCGCTCTCCTTCTGCCAGCCCCTGAGGGTTTTTCCCCGTTGGGATGATGGCATGGTGATCGGTCACTTTTTTATCGTTGATGGGTCTTTTGTTTTTCCTTTCCAGGATTACCTCCAGATGCTGTGCATAACTTTTTAATTGATAGCTCTTCAGAGTCTCAAAGGTCTGGTAAATATCATTGATCATATCCTTGCTCAGATACCTGCTGTCGGTTCTGGGATATGTGATGATCTTATGTCTTTCGTACAGATTTTGTGCAAATTGCAGTGTTTCCTGAGCGGAATAACCATGTTTTTTATTGGCTTCGGCTTGTAAAGAGGTCAGATCGAAGGGTAAAGGCGTAGCGGTTCGTGTCTCTTTCTTTTCAATATCTTTAACCAGGGCTTTGTCAGAGATCTTTTCCAGAGTTTTTTCAGCCTCTTCTTTTTTGCTGAATTTCCCCTCTACGATTGCCTTAAAATTCTGATCATGGCTTTTTAAAATTGTGAAAATGGTAAAGTAATCTTCCGGAACGAAATTCTTATTTTCCAGATAGCGGTTCACGATCAGGGCCACCGTGGGACTTTGAACCCTTCCCACGCTTAGCGTTCTCCCGGTATTGGCACTTCTGGTCAGGGCGATCGATCCGTTAAGGCCCACCAGCCAGTCGGCCTCGGCCCGGGCTTTTGCAGAATAATATAAATTGTTGTATTCCAGTCCGTTTTTTAAGGTAGCAAAGCCTTTTTTTATGGCTTCATCGGTCATGGAAGAGATCCATAAACGTTTAAAAGGCACTCTTACCTTGGCCATTAAATAGATGTATCTGAAGATCAGTTCTCCTTCTCTACCGGCATCTGTAGCGTTGATGATCTCATCGGCTTCCTTAAAAAGTTTTTTTATCACGGCAAATTGTTTCCTTTTTCCCTGATCGGAAGCCAGTTCCAGATCGATCTTTTCCGGAATTACCGGCAGATTGTCCAGACTCAGATGCTCCTGGTATTTTTTGATGTTGGCAAGTTCGATCAGATGACCGAAAGCATAGGTTACGGCATAATCGTTACCGCTGAGATAACCATCATTTCTTTGGTTTGCTCCTACAATTTTTGCGATGTCTCGTGCAACAGATGGTTTTTCGGCAAGGATTACTTTCATGTAACAGATTAGAATTTAAGATTAAAAAATTTATTTTCGTTAGCCTAATGCCTTTTCAAGATCGTTCCAGAAATCAGGATAGGATTTACTCACTACTTCGGCATTTTCAATTTTTATGGGTACTTTTAGGGATAAAGGAGCAAAAGCCATAGCCATCCGGTGATCATCATAGGTTTTGATGCTGATGTTCTTTTTAATTTGATGTGATGCTTTCAGGTGCAGACTTTTATCGGTAATTTCAACTTCAGCGCCCAGTTTTTGTAATTCATTTTGCAGCGCCACCAAACGATCTGTTTCTTTAATTTTAAGCGTATGTAATCCGGTAAGATCACAGGAAATACCAAGTCCGAAACAGCTTACAGCAATAGTCTGTGCCAGATCGGGCGAATTGACCAGATCCAGGTTGAGATGTTTTATCTCTTTTGGATGTTTATGCAAAATAATGGTATTTTCTTCAAATCCGGTTTCCACGCCAAAATGTTTATAGATCTCAACCAAAGAGCTGTCTCCCTGTAAACTGTTTTTTTTGTATGCAGAGAGTTGTATCGTTTTGTTATCGCTCAAAGCGATCAGACTGAAAAAATAAGAGGCCGAACTCCAGTCGGATTCAACGGTTAAAACAATATCTTCAATTTTTTCTTTTTTAGCGATCTTTATGATCTTATCTTCCCATTGCGTTTCAATTCCGATCTGGTTTAATAAGGCCAGGGTCATTTTGATATAAGGAACAGAGGTGATCTTACCCAAAAGCTCTATTTCAAGTCCTTTAGGCAATCCTGCAGCGATCAAAATTAAAGCAGAAATGTACTGACTGCTTACATTTCCTTTGATCTTCACCTTATTTCTTGCCAGTTCTTTTCCTTTGATCCTTAACGGAGGAAAGCCGTCATTTTTTAAATAGCTTATATCTGCACCGAGCTCTTTTAAGGCATCCACAAGTATTTTTACCGGGCGGTTTTGCATACGTTCGGATCCGGTAAGGATGATATCAGAATTTTCCTTTACGGAAAAATAAGCGGTTAAAAAGCGCATTGCTGTTCCGGCATGACCAATATCAATAGTATTATTTTGCGAATTCAATGCCTTGAGCAAATGTTGGGTATCATCAGAATCGGAAAGATTTCTTAAAACAATATTCGGAAAGATCTTTTGCAGGATCAGCATTCTGTTGGATTCACTTTTAGAGCCTGATATGGTAATTTTCACCTCTTTGATCCTGTAGCCGGTATGGTCTAAATATAAATCCATTAAATTTATCAGAATTAATAATTATTGTTACTTTTAGCTTATCATTTAAAGAAATATCATGAAAAAAATATTACACTTCCTTTTCTTCATTTTTATTTTTGCAAGCTACAAAGGTAATGCACAAAAGAATGTTACCAAATTTTCAGAGGACTTTTATAAAAGTGTTCAGTGGCGTAATATTGGTCCGTTCCGAGGAGGAAGAAGTGCTGCAGTGACCGGAGTTCCGGGAAAGAGTAACTTATTTTATATGGGTACAACCGGTGGCGGTGTGTGGAAAACCACCGATGCCGGAAACACGTGGAAAAATATATCAGATGGTTTTTTTGGGGGTTCAATTGGTGCCGTGGCGGTAAGCGAATGGGATAATAATGTGATCTATGTGGGTGGAGGTGAAGTAACTGTTCGTGGAAATGTTTCTTCCGGTAATGGGATATGGAAATCGGTGGATGCAGGAAAGACCTGGAAATTTACCGGTCTGAAGAATTCAAGGCATATTCCAAGGATCAGAATCCATCCTAA
Source organism: Flavobacteriia bacterium (assembly GCA_003973375.1). Taxonomy (GTDB): domain Bacteria; phylum Bacteroidota; class Bacteroidia; order Flavobacteriales; family Flavobacteriaceae; genus Namhaeicola. The sequence goes on along the minus strand of QNYL01000228.1, from coordinate 3,586 downwards.
AAATCCCGATATTGTTTTTGCTGCCGTTTTGGGAGATCTGTATAAATCCTCTGCGGAAAGAGGAGTTTACAAATCGACAGACGGGGGAAAGAACTGGAAAAAGGTTCTCTTTGCCAATGCAGATGCCGGAGCTGTTGATCTGATCATGGATCCTAACAATCCGAGAATTCTTTATGCCAGTACCTGGAATGTCAGAAGAACTCCTTACAGTCTTTCCAGTGGAGGAGAAGGTTCAGCGCTTTGGAAAAGTACCGATGGAGGAGAAACCTGGAAAAATATTTCAAAAAATAAAGGTTTGCCTAAAGGAATCTGGGGGATCTCAGGAATTACAGTTTCTCCTCTCGATTCTGATGTGGTCTGGGCGATCATTGAGAATAAAGAGGGCGGGGTTTACCGTTCAGATGATGCGGGAAAAACCTGGAAACTGATCAATAAAGAAAGAAAACTGCGCCAAAGAGCCTGGTATTATTCAAAAATCTATGCCGACACAAAGGATAAAAATACGATCTATGTGATGAATGTACAGTACCACCGGTCAAAAGATGGTGGAAAAACCTTTAAAACCTTCAATGCACCGCATGGCGATCATCACGATCTGTGGATCGCTCCGGAAGATGCCAACCGGATGATCATTGCCGATGACGGTGGAGCCCAGATCACTTTTGATGCAGGGGAGAACTGGAGCACATACAACAACCAGCCCACGGCACAGATCTATCGTGTTACTACAGATCATGCTTTTCCTTACCGGATCTACGGAGCTCAGCAGGATAATTCTACGGTAAGAATCCGTCATCGCAGTGATGGCAGATTTATAAGTGAAAAAGACTGGGAAAGTACTGCCGGAGGAGAAAGTGCACATATTGCTGTTGATCCTGTGAACAATGATGTGGTTTACGGAGGCAGCTATAGCGGATTCCTGACACGTATTAATCATAAAACCAAAGAAGTGAGAGCGATCAATGTGTGGCCGGATGATCCGATGGGACACGGAGCTGAGGATTTTAAATATCGTTTTCAATGGAATTTTCCCATTTTCTTTTCGCCGCATAATCCAAAGAAATTATATACAGCTTCCAATCATTTGCATGTAACCTATAATGAAGGGCAATCCTGGGAGATCATCAGTCCGGATCTTACCCGGAATGATCCGAAAACATTAAAAGCTTCGGGAGGCCCTATTACAAAAGACAATACCGGAGTGGAATATTATGCTACCATTTTTGCTGCTGTGGAATCGCCCGTTGAAAAAGATCTGATCTGGACGGGTTCAGATGACGGATTGGTTTATATGACAAGAGACGGAGGTAAAAACTGGAACAATGTTACCCCTAAGAATATGCCTGAATGGATGATGATCAATTGTATTGAGGTGGATCCTTTTGTAAAAGGAGGCGCTTATGTTGTGGGAACAAAATACAAATCGGGCGATTATAAACCTTATATCTATAAAACAGACAATTATGGTAAAAGCTGGAAACTGATCGTGAATAATATTGATTCTGAGGATTTTACCAGGGTTTTAAGAGCGGATCCCAAACGTAAAGGTTTGCTGTTTGCAGGTACCGAGAACGGAATGTACATCAGTTTTGACGATGGGAATTTCTGGCAAAAATTTAAACTGAATTTACCGGTAGTACCTGTTACCGATCTGACCATAAAAGATAACAATCTGATTGCGGCTACGCAGGGGAGATCTTTTTGGATTATTGATGATCTGGAGCCTCTGCGCCAGATCGATAAAAATCTGATCAAAGAAGATTTCTTTTTATACAAACCTGCTAACTCCTATAGAATGGGAGGGGGAAGAGGAGCCAAATCAAAAACTCAGGGACAAAATGCCTACGGGGGTGTTGCCGTTCATTTTTATGTAAAGGATACGACCAAAGCCGATACGATCAGTCTGACTTTTTACGATTCGAAAAAGCAAATGATCCGTAAATTCTCCAACCATCCCGATAAGGAGAAAAAAGAAGGGAAATTAGAAGTTAAACCCGGCAGCAATGTTTTTCACTGGGATCTGATGTATCCGGGAGCTGAAAAAGTAAAAGGTATGATCCTGTGGTGGGCTTCGTTAAACGGACCAAAAGCACTTCCCGGTGATTACAGCGTGAGTCTTACGAAGAACAGACAATCGAGAACACAGGAATTCAAGCTGCTTAAGGATCCAAGGAGTACGGCAACCCTTCAGGATATGCAGGCTCAGTTTGATTTTATTACGGAAGTAAGAGATAAACTTACCGAGACACATCTGGCGCTTAAAAATATCACGAAAGTGAAAGATCAGATCAAAGTTTTAAAGAAATCGGTGGCTGATAAAGACAAGCACAAAGAATTACTGGATTATGCCGATAGTATTTCAAAACAACTTACTGAGATCGAGAACAATCTCTATCAAACCAAAAGTAAAAGCAATCAGGATCCTTTGAATTATCCGATCAAGCTTAACAACAAACTGGCGCATTTAAATTCGCTTACCTCTATGGGTGATTTCAGGCCTACAGATCAGGCCGTTGCGTTTAAAAATGAGGTGATCGGAGCTATTGATAAAGAGCTGAATGCGTTAAAAAAGATCTTTAACACGGATGTTAAGAATTTAAACCGGAAAGTAAAAGAAAGCAATATCGATTTGATTCATATTGATTAAATCAAAAGATCATTTTTTCTGATTTTCAGAGACCTTTTTTGCCTTTCGCTTATAAAAATAAGAGATTACAAGTCCGTAAACAATAGCCCCTATAATTTTACCGGTTAAATATCCGGTATTTGAATATTTTGATAGGGCTTCAGAGATCTGTTGTCCTTTAAAAAGTCCAAAAACCGCTTCGATAATCAGTACAACCACAAAGAAAAGCAGTGCGCTAAGAGCTGCCATTTTTATAAAGGAATTTTCCTGAAATTTTTTATTGATCATGGAGTAAAATTTAGCTGTTTAGTGAAGTTTTTTATTTTGATGGTGGCGATCGTGATCACGTTTGGCTTTCAGGTCCAGTTTTTTATCAAAGGCTTCCTGCAGATCGATCCCGGTTTGATTGGCCAGGCAAAGCACTACAAAAAGTACATCAGCCAGTTCTTCTCCGAGGTCTTTATTCTTATCGCTTTCCTTTTCACTTTGTTCACCGTAACGCCGTGCAATGATCCTGGCTACTTCGCCAACTTCCTCAGTTAACTGGGCCATATTGGTCAGTTCGTTAAAATACCTTACACCGTGTTCTTTGATCCAGTTATCGACTTCTAATTGAGCATTTTTAATATCCATAAAGATAATTTTTTACAAAGATAGAAAATACTGATTAGCTAATGCTCTAAATAGTGTTTGTTCTTAAACCCGTTTAGGCTTGAGAAGCATTACTCAGTATTTTGATAAATTCTTTTCTTGGGATCTCTTTTGCTCCAAGGCTGGCGAGATGGCTGTTGTACACCTGGCAATCGATCAGTTTGTATTGTTCAGCAGCAAGTTTTTGAGCAGCAACAATCGCCTCAAGACTCATGCGATGAATGGCTCCCTTATTATTTTCTAATACAACGAGAATATCCAATATTGCATCCTAAAGAACTTTTATTTCAGTTTTTAATACATCGACTA
>QNYL01000236.1 GCA_003973375.1 Flavobacteriia bacterium | reverse complement strand
GCGAAAAGGGATTAGTTAATTAACCAATTGGTCGATGAGTCAGTTTTTGAATCATTTAATCTTTCAATCTTTTAATTTGTTTAAAGCACGGAACAACAACAAACAGTTTTCTGCGAGAATCAGCGAGATCTTTGGGAAAATTTTAAGAGCGAATAGGGGTAAGCGAATAGAGATTAGGAATTTTACTTTGCGTGCTTTTTGATTGTCTTTGCGCTTTTTGCGTGAGAAAAGATTGAGTCAAAAGTCGAAAATCTCTGAGTTTTTCAGTGATTCTCAGAGGAACTCTGTGAAATAGTTCTGTTTGAGGGATTAGCGAAGAGTGAAAAGGGATTAGTTAACTAATTGGTCGATGAGTCAGTTTTGAATCATTTAATCTTTCAATCTTTTAATTTAAAAATAATATTATGAGCAAAACAAATATGGTGGGTTGGTTTGAGATTCCGGTAACGGATATGGACAGAGCAAAAAAAATCTATGAAAATGTTTTTAAAACGGAGATCAATGTTATGGAATTCGGTGGAGAAATGATGGGCTTCTTTCCGTTCGCAGAAGATCCTGAGGCAAAGGGAGCAGGAGGTGCTCTGGTTAAAAAGGAAGGACTCTATACTCCTTCTGCTGATGGGGTGCTGATCTATTTTTCCTGTAAAGAGCTAACCGTAGAATTAAACAAGGTTGAAGCTGCCGGCGGGAAAGTACTTTTAGAAAAAATGCTTATCTCGGAATATGTGGGTTATATGGGACTTTTTTTAGATTCAGAAGGCAATAGAATTGCATTGCATTCACGTGAGTAATGATTGTTTTAAAATACCTGAATTGATCCCTTTAAAATACTACCTTGGATAAGAATACTTTTCCGGATCATAAGAAACTATTTTTTCAACTACTTCACCGGCGTCTTCCGTTAAGTAAAGCAATTCGGCACAGGGCTGACCTTTTGAGATTTCCTGCATAAAAGTCCATAAAGGTCTTTTCTTAGTCCAGTGTTCCACTCCGAAAAGGATCATTGGCGAAATATATTTTTTTACAGAAGCTATGGTGTTATAGGGTGCATAATGATTTTGTGTAGCATCCTGAAAGATCTCCTGAGTGGTTCCGGCACTGCCCGGAGCGAATACAATACCATGTTTAGCAATGGTAACCAGTCCGTCTTCACGGATGCTGTTGGCAAAATATTTGGCAATATGGGTGGCAAAAACCGTTGGAGGTTCATGGCCGTACAACCAGGTAGGTATACCTACACTCATCGATTCTTTTTCCTTCCCTTCGGGAATGGGATATTTTTCCAGAACTCTCCAGGCTCTGTGCAGCCAGTCCTGGTCAGCATATTCTTTACCATTGGCGGCTCCTTTGGGGCGGATTTTCATCTCATCAATGGCATTTTCCATTTCTTTTTCAGTTCGTGTAGCAAAATAAGCTCCTAAATGAGTCGCCTCCATAGCACCGGGTCCTCCGCCACTTACCATCAAAAAACCTTTTCGGGTAAGTATTCTCGATATTTTTGCAATGGTGAGATAATAAGGATCCTTTCTTTCCATAGAATGTCCTCCCATAATGGCAACAACTTTGCGGCCTTCAATAATCTCCTGTAAAGCATCGGTAATACTGTGATCGTGTAAGCGACGTGTTAGCGTGACCAGAATAGAGGTAGTAGCATCCATTCCGGAGCGGATATAATCTTCATAGATCTTATAATCATAAGTGCATTTGTAACCTTCCTTATTGTTCAGATCGAATCCTTTAAACAATTCCTTTGGGGAATACAGTTTGGCACGGAATACTTCAAACAGAACATCTTTCCGGTTAGAAATTACCATTCCTCCGTTACAACTGATATATCCTGCTGAATGATTGCTCAGATCACAGCCCAGAAAAAGGCATCCGTTAAAATTATGTTTAAAGATCACATCTTCATAGGAGGTAAGGTCCAGCTCTTTTACCGCAGCTTCATACGGTACTCCTTCATTGAGCCATTCCCTGAATTCATGAATGCTTTCTATTTCTTTCATAAAACTTATTTAGCAGAGCTAAATTTAATCATTTTTTTAGAAAACAGTTTTTCAAAAGCATGGTAAACGGCAAGAAGCAAAGCATCAGCATGATTTTGATCTTTCAGAAACTGAAAATAGAGTGCGGTATTGTCCTTTTTTTTGGCATTGAGTTTTTGATACATTTCTTTTACTTCACGTTCCATAATCTCACCTTCTTTTCCTCCGGCGATTGGCCTATCAGAGTTTAACCCGAAAAATTCACCGCTAAGCTAATATTTTTTCGACAATTTACTTGATATCAATATTTTATGATGGAAATTTTCAAATTTATTATCCAGGTTAAGTACCATTGACCTTAAAGTTATATAGAAAAGTACCCCCGCCAAGAATCGAACTTGGATCTAAAGTTTAGGAAACTCTTATTCTATCCGTTGAACTACGGGGGCAATTTTAAGGCTGTAAAAATACCTTTAAATAAGGAAATCTTTAAAAAAAGAAATTCAGTGGCCAAAAATAATCATTTTGCTTTAAATTTTGACAGTTTAGGAATTAACTTTTATAAAATGCTTGTTGGGTAAATATCAAAGCAATTGGAACATTGGCCAATTGGCACAATAAATAATTTCACGGATTGTTGATGATAAAACTGTTTGTTGTTCTGTTTTTAAAGAATTATTTCACAGAGTTTCCTTTAGATTTGTATTAAAAAAAAATATTATTAAAAGAAAATAATTATGATGTTGGAATTTTCTTTTTTGTTACTTTTTTCTTTGTTAATAAATTAAAAATTGTTAATATCCTAAGGCAAAGAATGGGGTGAATTTTGGTCGGAGGTATACTATATTGGGTCAGTAAGTGGAAGAGGAGATAAAGTAGTTTTAGAGGATTTTATAAAGAATCAAGGCAGAGAAAAAGATATCAAACAACTTAAGTTGTTTGATATCTGAAGCCCAGCGCTTTAAATAAAAAAGCCGTATAAATTTGAAATAGCAAATATTAAAATATATTACAGGTATATATTCAATTTTGTTTAACAATCACATCTTTAAGTGATATTCTTGACTAAATGACATTGATTTATATATCTTTAATCAAAAATAAATTATGAGCCTGGTCTCCTTCTTAGAAGAACATTTACTTTCTTGCCGTTGGAAAGAAGCTACCGGTATAGAATGCCCGGGTTGCGGGTTTCAAAGTTCGGTTATAGCCCTGTTAAAAGGTGATTTTACAGAGGCTTTTCATTTGTATCCGGCCATTTATACCTTGTTGATTATGCTCGTATTTTTTCTGGTTAATCTGAAATTTCAGTTCCCGAAAGGGAATAAAATTCTTCAATGGATGATGATCTTTAACCTGGCCGTTATTATAATAAGCTATCTTATTAAAGTGTTATAACAGGTTTATTCTTCTTTTTTTACTTCAGCTACAACAACAGCGATCTTTTTACCATCCGGACTTACAGCCAGCCTGGAAATATCCTCAACAGGAAGATCACTGATGATCTTGATCTCATCCCAGTTCTTATCGGTTTTGGGATTGTATTTAAACATCTTGTTTCCGAGCCCCATTAAGATCGTTCCTTCATTGGTCCAAACCATATCTTCAGAGCCTTCAAAGGCATCAATAATATATTTTTTTTCACTATTATTCGGGTTGATAACATATATCTCGGGTGTTTCATGTGACTTGCTGATATAACTTATCAAATCAGTACCCGGAACTCTTTGAAACGAACGTCCTATTTTGAACTGCAGCATATATTTTAGCTTGTATTTAAAATTATCTACCTGGAGAATTTCGGTATCTTCATCGATGATATAAGTAATCAGGATCTTGTCGTCAAACCAGGTGTAGTAGGCCACCTGAATATTGGGTAATAAAACTTCGGGTTTATTGTTTTTAAACGCATATTTATAGAGCAATTGTGTGCCGTTCTTTTCTTTCCTCACGCAGGTGTAATTCTTCTTTTTTTTCGGATAGGGTTTTGGTGAGTATTCATCTTCCGGAGTATCTGTGATCCATGTTTTAAAATTAAGTCCGATATCATAGAGTACAATATCTGCCTGCCCGTCTCTTATGGAAGTATAAAGAATAGAACCACCATCTTCAGTAAAAGAAGGCTGGTTATCATAACCGGGATTATCAGAGATATTTTTAGGATTGGTTAATTCGTAACTATCCTCTGTTTGTATAAGATCAAACAAGTAGATTTCTGTTGCTTCCTGGGCGTAAAGAGAAAAATACACCAAAAGCATTAAAAATGAGGGAACAATTTTTAATTGCATGGATTGTGACTATTAAGCTATTATAAAACAAATATAGCTTAAAAAAATTATGTAAAAAAGAAAAAATCCTGTAAAAAACAGGATTTCTTCATTTAGAATTAGCATTATGTCAGATACTAAAAACAATATTTATTTGCTTCGATCACTATTTTAGCGATGTCTTTTCTTAATTGTATCGGATTAGGATTGTTAACATATTTGGTAAAACGTTTTAATCCTAAAAGCATCATTCTCATTTCATCACCTTCACCAAAATAGGCAATGGCTTCTTTACCTTTTGCACTTACTGTATTAACAGCATTGTACAAGCTTAATTTTGCCATTTTGATCTGTCCTTCAACTTCTTTTTCCGACTTCATTTTGGCAAGTTTTTCAGCTTTAAGTATAGCACTTTCAGCAATATAGATTTCGATCATAATCTCGGCAGCAGCTAAAATCAGTTGCTGGTGTTTTTCGAGTTCCATACCGAAAGTCTGAACCGCTTTACCGGCGATCATTAAAAAGGCTTTCTTCAATTTGCCGATCATTTCTTTTTCTTCTGATAACAATTCAGAATAATCAGGCGTATCAAATGATGGAATTCCCATCAGACTTTTTCCAACTTCGGTAGCAGGTGTGATCAGGTCGATTGAACCTTTAAAAGCTTTTTTCAAGAGCATACCTACAGTTAAAAGACGGTTAATTTCATTGGTACCTTCGTAGATACGTGTAATTCTCGCATCCCTCCAGGCAGATTCCATAGGAGTATCTTCAGAGAATCCCATACCGCCAAAGATCTGAATTCCCTCATCAGAGGCAAACTGAGAAGTTTCCGAACCATATACTTTCAGGATGGCGGCTTCAATAGCATATTCACTAAAGGCTTCCAGTTCAGCTTCCTGATTTGATTTTCCTTTGGCCTTGAGATGATCGATATAATTCTGAATATCTTTTCCTGCTCTGTAAGTACCGGCATCACTGGCATAAGTACGAGTACTCATTTCCGCAAGTTTTGACTGGATAGCACCAAATTGAGCAATAGGCGTTTTAAACTGAATACGTTCATTGGCATATTTTACAGATTCTGTGATAATTCTACGGCTGGCATCCAGACAAGCAACGGCAAGCTTGATCCTACCAACATTTAATGAGTTCAAAGCGATTTTAAATCCTTTTCCTCTTTCTGACAGCATGTTTTCCACAGGGATCTTGGTGTCATTAAAGAAAACCTGTCTTGTAGAAGAGGAACGGATTCCCAGTTTGTGTTCTTCTTCTCCCAGGGTAACTCCGTTTGGATTCTCTTTATCGTATTCGAGAATAAAGGCAGTGATATTCTTATCGTCTTCAATTCTGGCAAAAACAATAAAGATCTCAGCAAATCCTGCATTTGAAATCCACATTTTCTGTCCGTTGATCAGATAATGTTTACCGTCTTCTGATAAAGTAGCTGTGGTTTTACCAGAATTGGCATCACTACCGGCCTCGGGTTCTGTTAAACAATAAGCTCCAAATTTGGTTCCTGCAGTCAGGTCATGCAGGTATTTTTGTTTTTGTTCTTCGGTTCCATACAGAAAGATTGGCATGATACCAATACCGGTATGTGCACCAAATGCTGTGGCAATAGATCCGGTAGCAGCTGATATATAATCAGTTACCAGCATTGTTGACGTAAATCCCATTCCCATTCCACCGTATTCTTCCGGTATGGATATTCCAAGGAATCCCATTTCACCGATCTGGCGCATGATACTTTGTGTGAGCGCGTAATCTTTCTTTTCAAAACGATCTTTATTGGGCCAGATCTCACGATCAACAAATTCGATCACGGCCTCTTTCATCATATTTTGTTCTTCTGTAAATTCCTCAGTGATAAAGATCTCGTCACTCTTAACCTCTTTGATTAAAAATTCACCTCCTTTTATTGCTTCCATTGTTTCTATGTTTGTTTAAATTATTTTTATTGTAATATTTCGTAAACACCTGCAGCACCTTGTCCTGTACCTACACACATGGTTACCACTCCGTATTTATTCTTTCTTCGTTTCATCTCATTAAAGAGCTGAACAGATAACTTACCACCGGTACAACCCAGCGGGTGACCCAGAGCAATTGCTCCTCCGTTTACATTTACGATATCTGGATTGAGATCGAGTTCTTTTAAAACTGCCAGAGACTGAGAAGCAAAGGCTTCATTCAGTTCAAATAATTCGATATCGTCCTTTTTTAATCCGGCTCTTTTTAGTGCTTTTGGCACAGCTTTAACAGGTCCGATTCCCATAATTCTTGGCTCAACACCAACTGCTGCATAGGAAACCATTCTTGCTATAGGCTCGAGATTCAGTTCTTTTACCATTTCTTCACTCATAACAATTACAAAGGCAGCACCATCACTCATTTGAGAAGAGTTACCGGCTGTGACACTACCCTTATTGGCAAAAACAGGTCTTAGTCTGGCAAGGGCTTCTTTGGAAGTTCCTCTTCTTGGGCCTTCATCTGTATCTACTGTATATTCTTTGGTTTTCTTTTTGCCATTTGAATCAATATAGATCTGTTCTACAGTAATCGGTACAATATCATCTTTAAAAGTTCCATTGTCAATAGCCTTTAAAGCTTTCATATGTGAATTGTATGAAAATTCATCCTGAGCTTCACGGGAAATATTAAACTGTTCGGCAACAGCCTCAGCAGTCAATCCCATACCCCAGTAATAATCTTCATGTCCCTGATTGGTATATTTGTAATTTGGTGTAGGACGATATCCTCCCATTGGGATGTAACTCATACTTTCCACACCTCCTGCTATGATACAATCAGCCATTCCCGACTGGATCTTGGCAGTTGCAATACTGATGGTTTCGAGTCCGGAAGCGCAGTAACGGTTTACGGTAACCCCCGGAATATCATCTGTTTTTAATCCCATCAAAGCGATTAAACGTCCAATATTCAGGCCTTGTTCTGCTTCGGGCATGGCATTACCAACGATCACATCGTCAATTCTGCTTTTATCCAGTTGAGGTACTTGTTTCAACAGGTATTCAATGGTTTCGGCAGCCAGTTCATCAGGACGTTTAAACCTGAATACACCCCGGGGAGCTTTACCAACTGCTGTTCTGTATCCTTGTACTATATATGCTGTTTTCATGTGTTTTATTTTAGATTTTAGTATTAAGTATTTAGTAATAAGTATTAATCAATGCTTCTTTGAAGAGCAAAATTCATTTTTAAGATCTCATTTAATAATTTATGAATTGATTTCATTTCTTCTTTTGCAATAAAACCTAATTCAGATAGAATGATTAGCTGAGTTTGTAACTCATAAGATGAACCATTGGCAATATTTAAAAAATATTTAAACTCTTTCTTCGAATTTCTTCCTGCACCTTCTGCAATATTGGAAGGTATTGAAACAACACTTCTTTTTATCTGGCCTAATAGGCCGTATTTTTCATCAGAAGGAAGTTGTTTAATTAGCTGATAAACTAATTTTGTTAATTCAATAGATTTTTGCCATATTTTAAGTTCTTCAACTTTATGCATAATCTTAATACTCTATACTAATTACTCAATTCTTTTTAATTTCTTAAAGGTTTCCCTGTTTTTAAAGTATGTTCAATACGTTCCAGTGTTTTACGCTCCGCAAGTAATGATAAGAATGCTTCGCGTTCAAGATCTAACAGATATTGTTCACTTACATCGGTAGGTTCAGAAAGATCTCCTCCGGCCATGATATAGCCCAGTTTGTTGGCGATCTTCTGATCGTGTTCACTGGCATATCTTCCTGCTACAAGGCTGTCGGTTCCAACTTGGAACATGCCAAGGGCTTGCTGACCCAATACTCTTACTTTTTGAGGTGCAGGTTGTGTATAACCATCCTCCAGCATTTCCAGTGCATATCTTTTCGCTGTGGCGATTTGTCTGGCTTCATTCACTACCACCAGATCTTTACCTTTTTGATAATAACCATAATCAAAGGCTTCATAAGCAGAAGTTGCTACTTTGGCCATGGCTATGTTGATAAAGGCATCGCGTAAGCGGTTAAGTTTAACATCATCTTTTACCCAAAGGTCGGAAACTCGTTTTGTCATTTCTTTGGTTCCGCCACCTCCGGGAATCAATCCTACTCCGAATTCTACCAAGCCGGTATAAGTTTCGGCGGCAGCCACCACCTTATCGGCATGTAAACTCAGCTCGCATCCACCGCCCAGTGTCATTCCTCTTGGGGTGATCAGTGTTGGAACAGAGGAATAACGCATACGCATTACAGTATTCTGGAACATGGAAATAGCCATATTCAGTTCATCGTATTCCTGCTCGATTGCGAACATAAATACCATAGCAAGATTGGCACCTACAGAGAAATTTGCAGCCTGATTACCCAGGATTACAGCTTCGTATTCGTTCTCGGCGAGGTCTATACCTTTATTAATAGCCTGAAGTACTCCGCTTCCAAGCGTGTTCATCTTCGATCTGAATTCAACGTTCAGTACACCATCACCCAGGTGCTGAATTGCAGCTTCATCATTGCTCCAGATGGTAGAGGTTTTTCTGATGTTGTCCAGTATGATAAATGAATCCTGTCCGGGGATTTTAAGATATTCTTTTTTAGGAATATCATAATAATAAACAGCTCCGTCTTTTACGGTATAAAAACTTTCAATTCCCTTTTCGAGCATTTCATTTACCCATCCGGCAACTTTATAGCCTTCTTTTTCCATAAGCTCAATTCCGTGTTTAACACCAACGGCATCCCAGATCTGGAAAGGACCGTGTTGCCATCCGAAACCGGCCCTCATCGCATCATCTATCTTATAAAGTTCATCAGAAATTTCAGGTATTCTGTTCTGAACATAAGCAAACATCGCTGCAAAGGTTTTTCTGTAAAATTCACCTGCCTTGTCTTTACCTTTAACCAGAACTTTAAAACGATCGATTACGTTATCGATGGTCTTTGTCATTTCCAGTGTGGCAAATTTCACCTTTCCGAAAGGTTTGTATTCCATAGTCTCAAGATCTAAGGCAAGAATTTGTTTTTTCCCCTTTTCATCTACAACTTTTTTATAGAATCCTTGTTTGGTCTTGCTTCCCAGCCATTTGTTCTTCATCATGGTATTGATGTAATCGGGAAGTTTAAAAAGATCATGTGCTTCATCATCAGGAACATTTTCATAGAGTCCGTTAGCCACATGAACCAGAGTGTCAAGTCCTACCACATCAACGGTACGGAAGGTTGCCGATTTTGGTCTGCCGATCACCGGTCCGGTTAGTTTATCCACTTCAACAACGGAAAGTCCAAGGTCTTTTACAGCATGAAATAAGCTCATGATACCAAAAATACCAATCCTGTTTCCAATAAAAGCAGGAGTGTCTTTTGCAAGTACAGAGGTTTTTCCCAGGAATTTCTCACCGTACATCATTAAGAAATCGGTCACTTCAGGGTCACAGTTAGGACCCGGAATAACTTCAAATAATTTTAAATATCTCGGAGGATTAAAGAAGTGTGTAATGGCGAAGTTCTTTTGGAAATCTTCGCTTCTTCCTTCATTCATGAATTTGATTGGGAT